>JBQGCR010000855.1:0-4523 GCA_052038585.1 Kineosporiaceae bacterium | reverse complement strand
CGGGAGAAGTTCCTCGAGCGGGTCTGGGCCTGGAAGGAGGAGTCCGGCGGCCGGATCCTCGGCCAGATGCGCCGGCTCGGGGACGGCGTCGACTGGTCCCGCGAGCGCTTCACCATGGACGAGGGCCTGTCGACCGCCGTCCAGACGATCTTCAAGCGGCTCTACGACGACGGCCTCATCTACCGCGCCGAGCGGATCATCAACTGGTGCCCGCGCGACTGGACGGCGCTGAGCGACATCGAGGTCGAGCACTCCGAGGACGAGGGCGAGCTCGTCGAGCTCGTCTACGGCGACCCGGACGGCGACGACCGCATCGTCGTCGCGACGACCCGCGTCGAGACGATGCTCGGGGACACGGCGATCGCCGTGCACCCCGACGACGAGCGGTACGCCCACCTCGTCGGCCGCGACGTCGAGCTGCCGCTCACCGGACGCCGGATCCCCGTCGTCGCCGACGCCCACGTCGACCCGGAGTTCGGCACGGGCGCGGTCAAGGTGACGCCGGCGCACGACCCGAACGACTTCGAGATCGGCCAGCGGCACGACCTGCCGATGATCGACATCATGACCGACGACGCCCGGATCACCGGCACGGGGACGCAGTTCGACGGGCTCGACCGCTTCGAGGCGCGCAAGGCCGTCCGTGACGCCCTCGCCGCGCAGGGCAGGGTCGGCGCCGAGAAGCGGCCGTACCTGCACTCGGTCGGGCACTGCTCGCGCTGCAAGACGACGATCGAGCCGCGCCTGAGCCTGCAGTGGTTCGTCAAGGTCGGGCCGCTGGCCAAGGCCAGCGGCGACGCCGTCCGCGACGGCCGGGTGACCATCCATCCCAAGGAGATGGAGCCGCGCTGGTTCGCGTGGGTCGACAACATGCACGACTGGTGCATCAGCCGTCAGCTGTGGTGGGGCCACCGGATCCCGGTCTGGTACGGCCCGGACGGCGAGGTCGTCTGCGTCGGACCGGACGAGCAGCCGCCGACGGGCGAGGGCTGGACCCAGGACGACGACGTCCTCGACACGTGGTTCTCCAGCGCGCTCTTCCCGTTCTCCACGCTGGGCTGGCCCGAGCAGACCCGTGACCTGGAGGCGTACTACCCGAACAGCGCCCTCGTCACGGGCTACGACATCCTCTTCTTCTGGGTCGCCCGGATGATGATGTTCGGCCTCTACGCCATGGACGGCACGCCGCCGTTCCCCGTCGTCGCCCTGCACGGCATGGTGCGCGACCAGAACGGCAAGAAGATGAGCAAGTCGTTCGGCAACGTCGTCGACCCGCTCGACTGGATGGACGCCTACGGCTCGGACGCCCTGCGCTTCACCCTGGCCCGCGGCGCGAACCCCGGCACCGACGTCCCGATCGGCGAGGACTGGGTCCAGGCGAGCCGCAACTTCTGCACCAAGCTGTGGAACGCGACGCGCTTCGCACTCCTCAACGGCGCGACGACGGACGGCGACCTGCCGGGCCCCGAGGAGCAGTCCGTCGTCGACCGCTGGATCCTCTCGCGCCTGGAGACGGTCAAGGCGCAGGTCGACGCCGGCTACGAGGACTACCAGTTCGCCAAGACGACGGAGAACCTCTACCACTTCGTCTGGGACGAGATCTGCGACTGGTACCTCGAGCTGTCCAAGCTGCCGCTCGCCGCGGGCGGCCGGCAGGCCGAGGTGACCCGCCGGGTCCTCGGCGAGGTGCTCGACGCCGTCCTGCGCCTGCTCCACCCCGTCGCGCCGTTCGTCACCGAGGCGCTGTGGACCGAGCTCACCGGCGGCGAGTCGGTCGTCGTCGCGGCCTGGCCGGCGTCGGACCCGGCGCGGGCGACGGCGCCGCTCGACCCGGCCGCCGAGGCCGAGGTGGCCGCGCTCCAGGCGCTCGTCACCGAGGTGCGCCGTTTCCGGGCCGACCAGGGCCTCAAGCCCGCCCAGCGGGTCGCCGCGCGGATCGAGGGACTCGACGCCACGGGCCTCGCGGCCCACGAGGGCGAGGTCCGGGCGATGGCGCGGCTCGAGGAGCCGGGCGAGGGCTTCGCCCCGTCGGCGACCCTCGTCTCCGGCCAGGTGCGGATCGGGCTCGACCTGTCGGGCGCGATCGACGTCGCTGCCGAGCGCAAGCGGCTCGAGAAGGACCTCGCGGCCGCGCGCAAGGAGAAGGACGCGACGACGGCGAAGCTCGGCAACGAGCAGTTCCTCGCCAAGGCCCCGGACGCCGTCGTCGACAAGATCCGCGGCCGGCAGGCCGCGGCGGACGCCGACATCGCGCGGATCGAGGCCCAGCTGGCGACGCTGCCGGCGGGCTGACCCCCGGTCGTCGCCGCACCCTGACACCCCTGACCGCGGGGTAGCCGGGCGGGGCGACGACGGATCCGGTGGAGTCCGCCGGCGCGTGTCCGAAAGCGGACGCCCGGTCCTCTTCCCGGCGTGCGCAACACCGTCCGGTGTCGCGCTGCCTCTGCCGGGAGGACCACCATGACCACACCCACCCCGTCGCGTCGGTGGCCGGGCGTCGTGGCGGGAGCCGTCGTGCTCGCCGCCACCGTCGTCGCGCTGCCGAGCGCCGGCGCCGCCGCCGGGCCGCTGCCCGGGCCCGCCCCCGCCGCCCAGCCGCGGACCGAGCCGCTGCAGAGGGACGCGAAACCCTCTCCCGCAGCGGGTTTCGGCCCGTGGCGGGCACCGGCCGCCAAGGCCGGTGACACCGGGCCGTCCGTCGTCCGGCGCGCCCCCGACCCGTCCCGGGTCACGCTCGCGCGGGAGTCGAGCCTGAGGTCGGCCCTCGCGGGTCTCGACGCCGCGACGACGGACCGGCTCGCCCGCCAGAACGGGACGACGGCGGCGAAGCTGCGCGCGATCGCCGCCGACCCGACGGCACGGGTCGACACCAGCGGCGGCCTGCTCTTCGTCGACCCCGTCGACCCGGCGGCGCAGTCCGCGCCGACGGTCGAGGAGGCGACCCCCTTCGAGGCTCCCTTCGCCCTCGGGGACACCTTCTTCCTGCACTCCAAGCCGGGGTCGACGAAGACGCTCTACCTCGACTTCGACGGCTACGCGATGCCGGCCGGCACGGCCTGGAAGGGCGGCGCCGCCTACAACGCACCGGCGTACGACCCGTCCGGTGACGGCGCGGCCTTCAACGCGACCGAACTCGGCCAGGTCCAGAGCATCTGGCAGCGCGTCGCGGAGGACTACGCGGCCCTCGACATCGACGTGACGACGCAGGACCCCGGCTTCGCCGCGATCAACCGGGCCGACGCCGCCGACACCGTCTTCGGCGGGCGCGTCGTCATCACCGGTGCGTCGTGGGACCAGGCGGGCATCTGCGGCAGCGCGTGCGGCGGCGTCTCCTACGTCGGCGTCGTGGACCGCCTCGGTGCCGACCACAGCTTCTACCAGCCGTCGTGGGTCTTCGCGCCCAACGTCGCGGGCGCCAAGGCGACCGCCGAGGCGACGTCGCACGAGTTCGGCCACGCGGCCGGCCTCTCGCACGACGGGACGACGACGGGCTCGGCCTACTACGGCGGCCACAACCAGTGGGCCCCGATCATGGGCGTGGGCTACTCGCGCCCGGTCGTCCAGTTCTCCCGCGGCGAGTACACGAACGCGAACAACACCGAGGACGACTACGCCGTCATGGCGAGCAACGGGCTCGCGCAGCGCGCCGACGACCACGGCAGCGCCTTCGGCAGCGGGACGCCGGTCTACAACGGCAACGCGACCAACGGCGTCATCGAGTCCTCGACCGACGGGGACATGTTCACCTTCACCTCGTGCGGCGGGCCGGCGACCATCACGGCCAACCCCTCGCCGGTGAGCCCGAACCTCGACCTGCGGCTGTTCCTCTACACCGCGGCGAACGGCTTCATCGCCTCGAACGACCCGCCGTCGGCCTTCGTGTCCGGGGACACCGCGTCGGGGATGTCGGCGACGCTGACCCAGAACCTCACCTACGGCCAGACGTACCAGGTGTGGGTCGACCGGGCCTCGATGCTGCCGGCGACGACCGGCTACTCGACGTACGGCACCCGCGGGCACTACCAGGTGCGCATCGACCAGCAGGCCTCGTGCGACCTCTACGCCTGGGTGGACGACGCGACGACGCCGTCGTACACGGTCGGCAACGGCCGCTGGGCCAACCCGGCCGGTGCCGCGCCGACGGTGAGCCACCCGTCGGCGGGCTCGTACTCGGTGACCTTCCCCGGCGCCGTCATGACCGGCGGGAACGTCCAGGTGACGGCGACGACCCCGGGCGTCACGTGCAACAGCAACGGCTGGGGCTCGGCGACCGCGAGCGTCACCTGCCGCGACAGCGGCGGCGTGCTCGTCAACTCCCCGTTCTCGCTGCTGTACACCCACGACGACGACGCCGCGTACGTGTGGGCCCACTCGCCCGCGACGGCGAGCTACACCCCGACGACCGTGTGGAGCCACAACCCGTCGGGGCGGCCGATCACCGTCAACCGCTTCGGCGCCGGGCAGTACACGGTCTCCTTCCCCGGGTACACCGGGGCGGACGGCGGGCAGGTGCAGGTCGTCGC
>JBQGCR010000854.1:0-3169 GCA_052038585.1 Kineosporiaceae bacterium | reverse complement strand
AGGAGGCCCTCGAGCCGGGCGCGGGCGCCGTCGTCGGCGAAGACGAGCGCGCCGAGGGCGGCGCGGTCGAGCGACCCGTCGGCGGCCAGGACGCCGTCGCCGAACGCCTCGACGACGGCCGCGAGGCCCTCCGTGCCGGGTTCGACGACCTCCCGGGCGACGCGGTCGGCGTCGACGACGACGGCCCCGAGCGCGGCCAGGCGCGCGGCCACCGTCGACTTGCCCGCCCCGATCCCGCCGGTCAGCCCCACGCGCAGCACGGCGGCATCCTCGCACGCGGCGTGGCGGCGCCCTCAGTACGCGCCGCGGCGGGCCACGACGGCGTGCAGCGTCCGGGTGAGGATCGACAGGTCCAGCGGCAGCGACCAGTTCTCGACGTAGGACAGGTCGAGCCGGACCGACTCCTCCCACGTGAGGTCCGACCGGCCGCTGACCTGCCACAGCCCGGTGATGCCGGGCCGCACGAGGAGCCGGCGGCGCACGCCGTCCTCGTACTGGGCCACCTCGTCCGGCAGCGGCGGGCGCGGCCCGACGAGGGACATGGAGCCGGCGAGCACGTCGAGCAGCTGCGGCAGCTCGTCGAGGGAGTACCGGCGCAGGAACCGGCCGACGGGGGTGACGCGCGGGTCCTCGGGGATCTTGAACAGCGGCCCGCCGCCGTGGGTGTTGAGGTGGGCGATCTCGGCGAGCCGGTCCTCGGCGTCGACGTACATCGACCGGAACTTGTGCATGGTGAACGGGCGGCCGTGGCGCCCGATGCGCTTCTGCCGGAACAGGACCGGGCCGGGCGAGGTGAGCCGGACGGCCAGGGCCACGGCGAGCAGCACGGGGGCCAGCAGGACGAGCGCGGGGACGACGGCCCCGTAGTCGAGCGCGGACTTGGCCACCCGGCGGACCCCGGAGAACTCGGGCTCCTCGACGTGGAGCAGGGGGACGCCGCCCACGGTGCGCAGGTGCATCCGCGGGACGGCGACCTCGGCGAGCCGCGGGGCGACGAGCAGGTCGACGCCGCTGCCCTCGAGGTCCCACGACAGGCGGCGCAGGTCCTCCTGGCTGACGTCGGACCACGCCGTGAGCAGGACGGTGTCGGCGCGGGCGGCGTCGAGGGCGTCGCGGACGGCGGCCGGCGGGCCGAGGACGGGCACCCCCTCGACGACGTCGGCCCCGGCCCGGCCGATGCACGCCCCGACGACGCGCAGGCCGCCCTCGGGGTGCCGGCGCGTCGTGCGGACGAGCTCGGCGACCGAGCGCTCGAGACCGATGACGAGGCTGCGCTGCAGCGCGCGCCCGCGGCGTCGCGCCACGAGGAGCGCGGCCCGGCCGGCCACGTGGACGGCGAGGGTGCCGGCGAGGGCGAGCGGCAGCGCCACGAGCGCGAGCGAGCGCAGGGCCGCGGCGTCGGCGACGAGGGCGGCCGTCGCGGTGAGGGCGAGCAGGGCGACGGCGGCGACGACGAGGCGCCGCTGCTCGGGGGCGCCCTGGGCGAGGAAGCGCTCCTCGTAGACGCGCGCGAGGAACAGCGCGGCGAGGAAGGCCCCGACGAAGGCGGCCCCGACGGCGGGTGGCACGGGCTGGACGGCGTGGGCGACGACGGCCGCCACGGTGCAGGCGCCCGTGTCCGCGGTGACGACGGCCCGCAGGTAGCGCCGGCGCCACCGCGGGCGGACGGCGGGCCGGTCCGCGGGGAGGGCGTAGTCGCGCCCGCCCGCGGCCGGACCGGCGACGAGTCCCGCCCCGGCCTGCACGTCGGCCTCGAGCGCCGCGGCGGTCTCGACCTTCGTCCAGAGCCCGCTGGGCGGGGCGTCGTCGGCCGTGGGACGCGGCGCGGGGACGCCGTCCGGCATGGCGGGCTCCTCGGGGTCGGCGCAGACGGTCTGCCGGTCCCATCGGCCGGGGCGGGCCGCTGGTTGAGCCCGCGGGCCGGCGCGGGCGCCGTCGTCGTCCTCCGAGCAGGCCGACGGCCCCGGTGCGGTGCACCGGGGCCGTCGGGTCGTGCTGGGTCGTGCTGGTCGTGCGGGGTGGCTCAGAAGCCGCCGGTCAGCTTCTCGCGGAGCGCCGCGAGCGCCTCGTCCGAGGCCAGCGTGCCCTCGGCCTCGGGGGCCGACGAGGAGTACGTCGACGGCGCGTCGCCGGTCTCCGTGCGGGCCTCCGCCTCGGCCTTGGCGGCCTCGGTGATCTGCTTCTGGTGGGCCTCCCACCGGGCGTGGGCCTCGGCGTACTGCTTCTCCCACTGCTCGCGCTGCTTCTCGAAGCCCTCGAGCCACTCGTTCGTCTCGGGGTCGAAGCCCTCGGGGTACTTGTAGTTCCCCGCCTCGTCGTACTCCGCGGCCATGCCGTAGAGCGTGGGGTCGAACTCCTCGGCCGCGGCGGCACCGGACTCGTTGGCCTGCTTGAGGCTCAGCGAGATGCGGCGACGCTCGAGGTCGATGTCGATGACCTTGACGAAGATGGCGTCGTTGACCTGGACGACCTGCTCCGGGATCTCGACGTGGCGCTCGGCCAGCTCGGAGATGTGGACCAGGCCCTCGATGCCCTCGTCCACGCGGACGAACGCACCGAACGGGACGAGCTTGGTGACCTTGCCCGGGACGACCTGGCCGATCGCGTGGGTCCGGGCGAACTGCTGCCACGGGTCCTCCTGCGTCGCCTTGAGCGACAGGGAGACCCGCTCGCGGTCCATGTCGACGTCGAGGACCTCGACGGTGACCTCCTGGCCGACCTCGACGACCTCACCCGGGTGGTCGATGTGCTTCCAGGACAGCTCGGAGACGTGGACGAGACCGTCGACGCCGCCGAGGTCGACGAACGCACCGAAGTTGACGATCGAGGAGACGACGCCGGAGCGGACCTGGCCCTTCTGCAGGGTCTGCAGGAAGGTCTGGCGCACCTCGGACTGCGTCTGCTCGAGGAAGGCGCGGCGGGACAGGACCACGTTGTTGCGGTTCTTGTCCAGCTCGATGATCTTCGCCTCGATCTCGCGGCCGACGTACGGCTGGAGGTCGCGGACGCGGCGCATCTCCACGAGGGAGGCGGGGAGGAAGCCGCGCAGGCCGATGTCGAGGATGAGACCACCCTTGACGACCTCGATGACGGTACCGGTGACGATGCCGTCCTCGTCCTTGATCTTCTCGATCGTGCCCCAGGCCCGCTCGTACTGCGCGCGCTTCTT
>JBQGCR010000853.1:0-11410 GCA_052038585.1 Kineosporiaceae bacterium | reverse complement strand
GTGTCGACGCCGCGCGGCCACAGGGCCAGGGGTCCGATGCCGCGGACGCCGAGCTCGTACAGGGTCGGTCGGGACGGCGCGAGCGTGAGGTCGGCGCCGGCGTGCACGACGCGCAGCCACGTCCAGAGCGCCTCGTGGGTCAGGTCGCGCCGGCCGTAGGAGCGGGCGAAGCCGGCGACGTCGGTCTGGAAGACGGCGACGGCGGGGACGTCGAGCCGCCGTGCGGCCCAGGCGCCGTGGGCGCCCAGGGCGATCGGCGAGGCGAGGTGGACGACGTCCGGAGCGAAGTCGCGCAGCGTCGAGGTGAGGCGACTGAGAGGCAGCCCCACCCGGAAGCCGCCGGCCCGGCGCAGGCTCGCGGACGGGATGCGGACGACGTCGTCGTCCTCGGGCGCGGCCGCCGGCTCGGCCGGTGCGTGGTCCGGGGCGACGACGAGGGTGTCGTGGCCGGCCGCCCTGAGGTGCTCGCGGGTCCGGACGACCGAGTTCGTGACGCCGTTGACGGTGGGGAGGTAGGACTCCGTGACGAGGGCGACGCGCATGGCTCCAGCACAACGGCCCGGTATGTCCGTCATCGCGCCGCGACGTGACGGCCAGACGACAGGTGCACCAACGATGATCGCCAGAAACCGCACTGGCCATCGGGCGTGCGCACGCCGTTCACCCACGCAGTGGCCCGCGCCAGGATCATCCGTGCGTGACCGACCCGGCCGTCCCCGTCCCCGAGCTCGCCGGCGTCCCCGAGCAGGGTGGCGGCATCCGTCCGCGCTTCCAGATCTTCTGGGTCGGCGGCGGCTACCGATGGCGTCTCCTCGGGGCGAACAACCGCGAGTCGGGCCGTGCCGCCCGCGGCTTCGCCAGGGTGGAGCTCGCCCGTGACGACGCGGAGGACGTGCGCCGGCTCGTCGTCGCCGATGCCGTCGAGGTGGAGCTCGCCAGCCTGCGCGGCACCCACTGGACGTGGCGGCTGTCCGCCGGCGCCGCCGTCCGGGCGGAGTCCGTGCGGCGCTACGGACGGCGCACCGAGTGCGAGCGCGGCCTGGCCAGGTTCCTCGCCATCGCCCCGGACGCCGTTGTGTCCGACAGCGTCCTGGTCGGGCGCCAGCTGACCCATTCTCTTCGGCTGTGAGCCTGCGCATCGTCGGTGGTTCACCTCCGGGCGCAGCGTCCGTTCACCGACGGCTGGGGGGATGGTCCCCGGCCCGCGGACCAGCCGCGGACGCCGAGCCCTCGACGGAAGGTCTGAAGATGTCTGCACGTCCCCTCCGCCTGGCCTCCGCCTTCTTCGCGGCCTGCGCGCTGACCGCCACGGCCGCCGGGACCGCCCTGGCCGTCCCGCCGTCGGACGGCGCGGTCGACCAGCTGACCGTCGTCGGGTCCGACACGACCCAGGACGTCATGGGCGCCATCGCGACCCGCTGGAACAGCGACGCCGTCAACGCGGCTCCGAAGGACTTCCTGCGCAACGTCCGGGCCTTCGGCGGCGGCACCCTCACCGTCCCGGCCGACGGCGCCTGCGCCTCGAAGACCTGGGCCATCACCCCGACCACCCCGACCGGGACGCAGGAGCAGGCCCCGACCGGCTCGGGCGCCGGCAAGACCCGGCTCGCGGCGTCCGTCGCCGCGGGCGACGGCTGCGTCGACATCGCCCGGTCGTCCTCGGGCCGCGGCACGTCCGACCCGGCGACCTTCGAGTACTACGCCTTCGCCCGCGACGCCGTCTCCTGGGCGGCGTTCCCCGGCGCGTCCCCCGCGTCGCGGAACCTCTCGCTCACGCAGCTGCGCAACATCTACAACTGCACCATCACGAACTGGTCGCAGGTCGGCGGCACCAACCAGCAGATCCAGCGCTACATCCCGCAGTCCGGCTCGGGCACGCGCAGCTTCTTCCTCAGCAACGTCCTCGGCTTCGACCCGACGACGATCACGCGGGCGAACTGCCCGGCCGTGAACCAGGCCCTCCCGGAGAACGACGGCTCGGCGGTCCCGGCCGCCGGCCGGCCGGCCGCCATTCTCGCGTACTCCGCCTCGCAGTGGATCTCGCAGGGCAACGCCCGGACGGCCGACCTGCGCGCGGGCTCCTACGTCGGCAAGGTCGCCGGCCAGGACCCGGTCCTCGCCAACGCCAACGGCACCTTCAGCCCGCGGCCGAACGTCTACGGCGAGACGTCGACCTTCGTCGGCGCCCGCTACGTCTACAACGTCCTGGACCGGACGTCGCGGCAGTACACCGAGGCGGTCCGGTCCGTGGGCTTCGTCCCCGGTTCCGGCGTCGCCGGCGCCAGCCGCCTGTGCTCCGGCGCCTACGCCGCGACCGTCCGGTCGTTCGGCTTCGCCGCCCTGCCGGCCGACGCCAACGGCGTCACCTGCCGCCTGAGCTGACCCTCGCTCCGACCGCACGTCGGCGGCCCCGCACCGGTTCCCGGTGCGGGGCCGTCGCGTGTGCTGAGATGACCTCGTGGCGAGTCAGCCCGGCCGTGTCGGTCGCCCCTCGCTCGTCGACGAGCGCCGCGGCCAGGTCCTCGACGCCTTCGTGGCACTCGTCGCTGCGCACGGGCTGGAGTCGGTGACGCTCGACGACGTCGCGCGGGCGAGCGGTGTCTCCCGCGCCGCCGTCCGCCACTTCGTCGGCAACCGCGACGAGCTGGTCCGGCAGTCGATCGTGCTGCTGGCCGGCCGGTACGAGACCGCGATGACCGAGACGCTGGGCGAGGCGCCGACGGTGAGCGCGCTCCTGGACGAGCTGTGCGGGCCCTGGGCGGAGGACCTCGACGACGACGACCGCGCGTTCCACGCGCTGCTCGTCGAGTCGCTGACCACCGTCGAGGGCACGGCGACGATGCGCGCGGCCTACGACCGGCTCGTCGGGCTCGTCGAGGGGACGCTGCGGCGCGATCACGCCGGGGCCTCGCCTGCGGCGATCCGGGACACCGCCTACGCGCTCGTGTGCCTGGTCGAGCAGCACGTGACCATGCGACGGCTCGGCTTCCCGCGTGTCCGCGGCCGGGCCGTCCGCGCCGCCGCCCAGGTGCTGGTCGACCGGCTCGGTACCTGAGGCGGGTCCGGCCAGCCGTCGCCGACGCACGCCCTCGCCCTTGCGCCGCCCGATACTGCCTGCTTTCTTTGTCATCATGACGACAATTTGCGCGACGACCGCGGACGGCGACGACCGGGAGGTCTCCACCGCCGTCCCCCCGAACGGCCGCATTCTCTTCGCCGGCGAGCACACCGACCTCGCCTCGCTCGCCGTCGTCGACGGCGCCTGGCGCAGCGGCGTCCGCGAGGCCGGCCGCCTGCTCGTCGACGTCAGAACCAGGCGGGCAGCAGGCGGCTCCCGGTGAGACAGGTGAAGACGAGCAGGGCGACGAGGGCCGGGGTGGTGAGCAGGTAGGTCGCCGGACGCGACCAGCGGCGGTACATGACGGTCGCCGCGACGAGCGCGACGAGGAGGCCGAGGAGCTCGAGGACGAGCAGCGGCCACGCCGAGCCGTCGCCCCCGGTCCCGTCCCCGGTGGCGCTGCGCCCGTTCGGCGGTGTCGGGACGAAGGCCTGGCCGCGCAGCTTCGCCGTGACGACGACGGCGTCGTCCGCGTTCCACGGCAACCACGAGTCCGACGTGACGAGGGTCAGACGGTCCTCCCGGGACGGCCCGTAGGTCGCGCCGGACACCGTCTCCCGCTCGACGGACGTCACCTCGTAGACCGACTGCCCCTGCACCGTCGTCACGACGACCGGGTCACCGACCTTCATGATGCGCAGGTCCCCGAAGGGGCCCCCGAACGCGTGTCGGCGGGCGACGACGACGGCGTTGCCCGGCTGCCCCAGTCCGGCCGTGCCGGGCACGTGCCCCGGTCCCGAGCGCAGCTGCGCCGGGTCGGCGCCCTCGACGACGGTCTCCTCGAGCCGCAGCCGCGGCACGGCGAGCACGGCGACCGGTGCGCCGACCGCGGGCGCGACCGCCACCTCCGCCGGCCCGCCGAAGGAGTTCTGCGTGGCACCGACGGCCTGGGCGACGTCGGCACGCAGCGTGCGGGTCAGCGACGCTTGCTCGCGCAGCGCGAGGTAGGGGCCCAGCAGGTAGACGACGGCCGTCGAGCAGAGGACGACGGCGAGCAGCCACACGAGCGCACCCCGGCCGACGGCGCGCGCGACCTCGGGCTCGAAAAGCACCCCGACGTCGACGGTCAACCGGCTCGGCTCACGCCGTGCCGGCAGCGCCGTGACGCGCCGCAGCTCACGTCCCTCCGGCCCCGCGGGGCGTCCCTGCTGCTCACGGGTGGGGTGAGGCACGTTCGGCAGCACCCGCGTCACGACGACAGGCGGCTCGTCGGACCGCACGGACGAGTCCGGGTTCACGCGCCACCCCGACGGGCCAAGCCGGTCGACCCGGTCACCGGCGCGGTGGACGAGGCCGCGGACGACGCGGTGCCGCCGCGCCGGCCCGAGGCCACCACTGCTGCACCGCCGGCGATCCCGAGCACGAGGAGCAGCCCGAGAACCGCCGGCACGGGCGAGGTGCCCGCCCGTCCCGGCGACAGCGGGACCGCCTGCGAGGCCGGTGCGAGCGACGGCGCGGCGACCGGGGCACCGGTGGGTGCCGAGACCGGGGTCGTCGTCCCGCCGCCGAGGCCGGTGCCCGTCCCGGTGCTCGTGCCGAAGCCGCCGGTCCCGGAGCCGCCGCCGGACGACCCCGAGCCGCCTCCCGAGCCGCCCGCGCCTGAGCCACCCGAGCCGCCCGCGCCGCCCGAGCCGCCGCCCTGCGTCGCGGTCGGCGTCGGTGTCACGGACGGCTTCGGGGCGCAGGCCCCCGTCGGCACACCGCTGCCGATCTTCGAGATCGCCTGCGCGGCCTGCTCCTTGAGCGCGCCCGTGAGCGGGAAGAAGCCCGCGGGCAGGGAGCCCTGGCCCTCGTCGGTGGTGTACTCGAGGAACGACACGAGCTGCTGCTGCGCGCCGGCTCGCACCGCGCACGTCTCGTCCCGCAGGCCGGCGCCGGGGACGACGGCGTACTCGACGAAGGCGAGCGGGTAGGCCTCCGCACCGCCGGCGAAGTACCCCGCCTCGGTCAGCGGCGTGGCCGCGGCCGCGGCGACCGACGCCGCGTCGGGGGCGACGTAGCCGTCCCCGGCCGCCAGTCGGGACGGCGTGAGGGCGAGCGCAGCGGCCGTTCCCGTGTCGACGACGGCGTACCGCAGACAGCCGGCGGACAGCGCGGCGTCCAGCTGGCTCGTCGGCAGGGAGAGCATCGGGCACTTGTTCGTGTAGAGGCCCTCGTTCTGCCCGGGCAGGTCCTTGCCGAACAGGGCCGAGAAGAGACCACCGACCGAGGACACCTGGGAGGTCAGCTGCGGACCGGTGTCGCCGACCCCCTCGTCCCGGAGGGCGTCGAAGGCCGTCACCGCGCCGACCGGGTCGCCCGAGCGCTCCAGCGCGTCGTTCTGCTCGTTGGTGGGGAAGGTCCACGCCGACGACGCCTGACGGTCCAGCCAGTCGCTGAGGGCGATCGCCGTCGAGTCCGTGCCCAGCCCGTACGTCACCGTGGGGGCCACGTTGAGCGGCAGGCCGAACAGCGACCGGTCGAAGCCCCGCAGCGCGTCCGCGTTCTCCGGGTTGGCACGCAGCCGGACGGCGAGGCCGTTCCCGTCCGGGGCGTCGCGCGGGCTCGGGATCTGCCCGGAGGGGTTGTAGTCGTGCAGGACGACGTCGGCGACGTCCTCGGCCGTGAGAGCGAGCGCCGGCACCGGATCGGCACTGCCTGCGACCTGACCCGGTGTGACGGACGGCGCCTGGCGCCCGCCCCAGTGGGCAGCCGTCACGGCCTGGAGGGCCAGCGGCACGAGCAGTGATCCGTCGGGCAGGTCCGCCGTGGCCAACGCCGGGGACCCGACGACGGCCAGGTCGGCGGACCCGCCGACGTTCGGGAGGTTCTCCGTCTCGCCCGACGGGACGAACGCGACGGGCAGCGGCCCCGGGTCTGCCTGGCACGCACCACGGTTGAGCCGGCTGAGCAGGTCCTGGGACCGCTCTGGACCGAACCCGGTCACCGTGTCGTCACCGAGGCCCTCGCAGCCCGTCGTGTCCGTCGACGGGTCGGCGGGTGCGATCGGAAGGCTCGTCACGTCGACCCACTGCTGCTCCAGGGAGCGTGCGAAGTTCGTGATGCTGAACCCGATCGCGCACGGCGAGTCCTCCGTGCACGTCGGCTGCACCTCCTGGCGCTCGTTGTCCGGCAGGAAGTAGACGTTCTTCGACTGCGCCGTCCCACGGCCGACGAGGAAGCTCACGTCGAGCGTGCCGTCCTGCCGGGCGTACTGGCGGTTCGAGAGCGTCGACAGCCCCGGACCGACGGCGGCGTCCGTGCCGCCGGCCAGGCCGGTGACGTAGCGCGCGCTGCAGCCGGGCACGACGACGTCGAAGGGACGCAGGCGCTCGGCCGGGATGTCGGCGGCGCACGTACCGATGCTCAGGGTGTCGCCGTTGCCCATGCCGGACACCCGGATCCGGACGAGGTCCCCTGCGGCGACCCCGGACAGGTCGCCGGGGGTCACCTCGACGCGGAACCCGGTGCCCTCCGGTCCGTCGAGGACGAGGACGTCGTCGGCGGCGGTCGCCGGCGCGGCAGGCGCGGTGACGAGCGCGACGGGCGCGACGGCGAGCAGGACGGCGGCCACGGCGGCCCGGAAGCGGGCAGGGGGCAGCCAGGACGGTCTGGCGGAAGTCACAGAGGGCTCCGGAGGGTGCGGCGTCGTCGACGGTCCGACGCTCGCCGGGGTCGGCGCGGCCGGTCAAGCGCCGTGTCGCGTTCGGGAGCACACCTTCGCGCCGCGTCGTCGCGGGTTCATCGGGCCGTCATCGGGGCGACGCCGGCGCTCGTCAGGGTCGCACCGTGACATCGCTGCGCTCCGACGCGCCCGTGCGCCGGGGCCGCGTCCCGGACGACCCGCCCACCCCCGTCGACCGCGCCTTCGCGGGGACGACCCGCGCGGCCGGCGTCCTCGTCCTCGTCCTGCTCGTCCTCATCGCGGTCTTCCTCCTGAGAGAGGCGCTGCCGGCGCTCGAGCTGCGCGGCTGGTCCTTCTTCACCGAGTACCGGTTCGAGATCGGGTCGACGTCCGACGACCCGCTCATCGGCGTGCTCGGGCTCATCCTCGGCACCGTGGTCGTGGCGACGATCGCGACCCTCATCGCGATCCCCGTCTCGGTGCTCACCGCGCTGTTCATCACCGACGTCGCCGGGGCCACGCTGCGCAGCTTCATGATCGGCCTCGTCGACCTCCTCGCCGCGATCCCCTCGCTCCTGTACGGCCTGTGGGGCTTCGCGTTCCTGACGAACTACCTGCCGTCGGCCTCGCAGTGGACGTCCGGCCTCCTCGGCTTCCTGCCCGTCTTCGACGTCCCGGACGGCACCCAGTACATCCAGTCCTACTTCATCGCCGGCACCGTGGTGTCGCTCATGACGTTGCCGATCATCACGTCGGTGTGCCGGGAGGTCTTCTCCCAGGCCCCACCCGGGGAGAAGGAGGCGGCGCTGGCCCTCGGCTCGACCCGCTGGGGGATGCTGCGCACCGTCGTCCTGCCCTTCGGCCGCGGCGGCATCATCGGCGGCTCGATGCTCGGCCTCGGCCGCGCGCTCGGCGAGACCATCGCCGTCTCACTCCTGCTGCCGCAGCTGCCCACGCTCGTCGTCCAGGTCTTCGGCTACGGAGGTGCCACGATCTCGGGGTTCATCGCGAACAACACCGGCGCACAGGGGATCACGCTGTCGGGCCTGCTCGCCTGCGGCCTCGTCCTGTTCGGCTTCACGCTCGTGACGAACTTCGCCGCGAGCATCGTCATCTCCCGCAGCCGTTCCGGTGCCGGGGTGGACGCGTGAGCGGCGACCGGGTGGACGTCCCGCTCGGCGCCGAGCGCGTCGTCGTCGACCGGGGCGACGACGGCAGCATCCGCGTCGAGGTGCTCGACGAGGCCGGCGTGCCGCTCGACGGCGTCGTCATCCCCCCGGCCGCGACGCAGGACGACGCCCGGACGCGCGCGACACCGCGCACGGTGTCCGGCCGGCGGGGCGTCGGACCGCGCACCCGCAAGCTCACCCCCGGCCGGTGGACCCCGGCCGACGTCGGGCTGCTCCTCGGCTCCGCGGCGTCGGCCGCGCTCTTCACGCTCCTCGTCCTGCACCAGGTCTTCTCCTCCCCCGGCTGGCTCGCCGACCTCGTGCTCTGGTACGCCGTGACGCTCGTCCTGCTCTACGCGACGACGCGCGAGCAGCAGGGCCGCCTCGCCGCCGTCGACCGGGTGAGCACGGTCGTCATCGCCACCGGGGCGCTGCTGCTCGTGGCCCCGCTGGGCACCCTGCTCGTCTACGTCTTCGCGAAGGGCCTGCCGTCCCTGCGCCCCGCCTTCTTCACCGACGACCTGGCGGGGGTGCAGCCGAGCGACCCGCCGACGGTCGGCGGCGGGCTGCACGCCATCATCGGCACCCTGCAGCAGGCCGGTCTCGCGCTGCTCATCGTCCTGCCGCTCGGCACCCTGACCGCGGTCTTCCTCAACGAGACCCGTTCCCGGCTGCGCCGGCCCGTCCGGATCGTCGTCGACGCGATGAGCGGGCTGCCGTCGATCGTCGCGGGCCTGTTCATCTACTCCGCGCTGATCATCCACCCGCCGCTGGACACCCCGCTGTTCAACTTCAACGGCTTCATGGCCGCCCTGGCGCTGAGCATGGTCATGCTGCCGACGGTGACCCGCACCGTCGAGGTCGTGCTGCGGCTCGTCCCGGCCGGCCTGCGCGAGGCGTCCCTGGCGCTCGGGGCGAGCCGTGCGCGCACGGTGTGGAGCGTCGTGCTGCCCACCGCACGAAGCGGGGTGACGACGGCCGTCGTCCTCGGCCTGGCGCGGATCGTCGGCGAGACGGCCCCGCTGCTGTTCACCTCGTTCGGCAACTCCATCGTCAACGCCAACCCCTTCTCCGGGCCGCAGGAGAGCCTGCCCTTCTTCGTCTACCGGCTCGTCAAGCTGCCCTCGGAGAACGACTCCCAGCGCGGCTACACCGGCGCCGTCGTCCTCATCCTCGTCGTCCTCGCCCTGTTCGCCGTCGCCCGCCGGCTCGGCCGTCCCCGCACCACGGGCGCCCGTCGTGGCCGTCGCCTGCCCGTCCGCCGACTCTCCAGGAGCACCCGGTGACCGCCACCGCACCCCCCGCCGACGACACCCTCTTCCCCGACGGGCGCCAGATCCACCTCGTCGGCGGACCGCCGCCCGGCGCGGCGCAGGTCGAGGCCGTCGACGTCTGCGCCTGGTTCGGCGACCGCCTCGTGCTCGAGGGCGTCGACCTCGTCATGCCGAGCAACCGGGTGACCGCCCTCATCGGGCCGTCGGGCTGCGGGAAGTCGACGTTCCTGCGGATCCTCAACCGGATGCACGAGCTCGTGCCCGGGGCGACCCTCGCCGGGCAGGTGCTCCTCGACGGCGACGACGTCTACCGGGCCGGCACCCGCGCCCAGACGGTCCGGTCCCGGGTCGGCATGGTCTTCCAGAAGCCGAACCCGTTCCCCGCCATGACGATCCGCGAGAACGTCCTGGCCGGCCTCAAGCTCGCCGGGGTGCGCTGCAGCGACCCCGACGCGCTCGTCGAGCAGAGCCTGCACCGGGCGGGGCTGTGGCGGGAGGTGCGGGACCGGCTCGACGCGCTCGGCGGGGCGCTGTCGGGCGGGCAGCAGCAGCGGCTGTGCATCGCCCGGTCCCTGGCCGTACGGCCCAACGTCCTGCTCATGGACGAGCCGTGCTCGGCCCTCGACCCGACGTCGACCCGGCGGATCGAGGAGACGATCCACGAGCTGAGCAGCGACGTCACGGTCGTCATCGTCACCCACAACATGCAGCAGGCCGCCCGCGTCTCGGACTTCTGCGCGTTCTTCCTCGCCGCCGAGAACGAGCCCGGCGCGATCATCGAGCACGGTGACACCGAGACGATGTTCAGCAACCCCGCCGACGAGCGCACGCTCGACTACGTCCAGGGACGGTTCGGATGACCCGCCGCCTCGCTCTCGCGCTCGCCCTCGTCGTCGCCGCCCTCGGCGTCGTCGGGACCGGCCCCGCGAGCGCCGCCTCCGCCGTCAACGGGGCGGGGTCGACCTACGTCTACATCGCCGTCCGGCAGTGGATCGCCCAGGGGCAGGCCCTCGGGCTCAAGGTGAACTACACCCCGCAGGGGTCGCCGACCGGGCTAGGGCTGTACGCCCAGAACCGGATCGACTTCGCCGGCACGGAGGCCGAGTACGCCTCGCTGCCGTCCCCCGACCCCGCTCGCGGCCACCAGTACGTGCCTGACGTCGCCGGGGCGACGGCGATCATGTACAACATCACCGACGGAGCCGGCAGGAAGGTGGACTACCTCCACCTCGACACGACGACCGTCGCCCGGATCTGGACCGGGCGGATCACCCGCTGGTCGGACCCGGCGATCAGCGCGACGAACAAGGGGATCAGGTTCCCCGACCAGCCGATCCGGGTCGTGCTGCGCGGCAACCAGTCCGGGACGACGGCGCTCTTCTACGACTTCATCCGCTCGACACTCGGGTCGGAGTTCGACCAGTGGTTCACCCGCTTCGAGTGCGGCAACCCCGCCGTGCGACCCGTCCTCATCCAGTGCCGCAAGTCCGGCGCGATCCCGACGACCGTGCAGTTCAACGACTCCGAGCAGATCGCGCAGTTCGTCTCGAGCGACAACGGCAGGTGGTCCATCGGGTTCGACGAGTTCGGCTACGCGAAGAAGTTCGCGACGCCGACGGCCTGGATCCGCAACGCTGCAGGCAAGTACGTGCTCCCGTACGCCCAGAACATCTCCGCGGCGCTGGAGTCGGCCCGGCTGCGGTCGGACCTCAGCCAGGACCTCTCGGGCGTGTACGCCAGCCGGAACCCGCAGGCCTACCCCATCTCGGCCTACTCCTACCTCGTCCTGCCGTGCCGGCCGTCGCAGGACCGCTCGACGTGCAAGGGCGCCTACAGCGACCCGGGGCAGACCGAGACGATGGCGGCGTGGATGCGCTACATCGCCTGTGACGGCCAGGTGTCGATGGCCGCGCTGGGCTACTCGCCGCTGCCGCCGAACCTCAGCCAGGAGATGGCGAACTCGATCGCCCGGCTCACGGGCGAGGCACCGGAGAAGCTCACCGCCTCGAACTGCCGCAACCCGCGCTTCAAGGGGAGTCTCGGCGCGGGCGCGACGAGCCCCTGCGACCCCTTCGTCTGCGGAACCGGCGGCTCAGGGGGCGGCGGGGGCAGCGGCGGCAGCGGCGGCGGGGGCGGCGGCGGCGGCACCGGTGGCGGCACCGGGTCGAGCGGGTCCGGCGGGACGAACGGCGGCGGTGCAGGAGGCGCGACCGGCGGCGGGACGACGGGCGGGCAGGCCGGCGGC
>JBQGCR010000852.1:0-5217 GCA_052038585.1 Kineosporiaceae bacterium | reverse complement strand
CGGCCCCTGGACCGGCCCCTGGACCGCCAGGGGCCGGTGCAGGGCGACCCGCAGGCGCCGCGTCGACACGTCGACGGCGTGGTGACCGAGCCAGAAGCAGACGGCGGCGAGCGGCAGCTCGACGAGCAGCGCCATGAGGAGCGCGACGACGAGCCCGCCGCCGGGCGTCGTCACGACGTCGAACCAGGCGTCGACGACGAGGAGGGTGCCGGACGCCGCCGCCGCCGGGGCGAGGACGCGCGACCGTCGCAGCGCGCACCACCCCGTGGCGAGCAGCGCGGCGAGCAGGGCCACGTCGAAGCCGACCCAGGCGACGTCGTACCGGACGACGGTGAGCGACCCGGGCAGGACGGCGGCGAGCACGACCGTCCACGGCAGGAGGAGGACCGAGAGGGTGAGGAAGAGCGGACCGGCCCAGCGGGTCGGCCACGTGCGGTCGACGAGCACCTCGTTCTCGACGTCCGCGGCGACCGGCACCGCGTCGTCGAGGCGCTCCACGGCCCCGTCGAGGGCCGACCGGACGCGCTCGAGGTCCATCACCGCAGCGTAGGGCGGCGGCCCTCCCGAGGCGATTTCTCGACCGCCCGCCGGGCCGTGTACCCTGGTGAACCGCTGCCCGCTCCGGTGGGCGGTGCGCCCCAATAGCTCAGTCGGCAGAGCGTCTCCATGGTAAGGAGAAGGTCTAGGGTTCGATTCCCTATTGGGGCTCCGGCGGTGGCATCCTGGTGACAGGGCCTCCGCCCCCCTGGCGGAGTAGCTCAGTTGGTAGAGCAAGCGGCTCATAATCGCTGTGTCGTGGGTTCAAGTCCCGCCTCCGCTACTTCGCAGTCGACGTCAGTTCCCCCGCAGTCCCGAGAGAAGGTTCACCGCCGTGGCCAGCAAGACGCAGGACGTGCGCCCGAAGATCACCATGGCGTGCACCGAGTGCAAGCACCGCAACTACATCACCAAGAAGAACCGCCGGAACGACCCGGACCGCATGGAGCTGGCGAAGTTCTGCCCCAACTGCGGCAAGCACACGGCGCACCGCGAGACGCGCTGACCTCGCGCGAGCGCACCGACGTCGCCGAACGGCCGTCCGCCCACGAGGGCGGGCGGCCGTTCCGTGCGTCCGGGGCTGTGATGGAGTAGCCCCGTCGAGCAGTCCGACCGTCCCCGCGAAGGAGGCGCCCCGTGGGTGTCAACCCCGAGATCGCCGGCAAGGTCTACCCGCCGGCCCCCGTGTACGAGGTGGGCCGGGAGAAGATCGCGGAGTTCGCCGCCGCCATCGGCAGCAGCGACCCGGTGCACACCGACCCCGAGGCCGCCCGCGCGCTCGGGTATCCCGACGTCATCGCCCCGCCGACCTTCGCCGTCATCGTCGCCCAGCGCAGCGAGCGGCAGATGATGCTCGACCCCGAGGCCGGCATCGACTACTCCCGCCTCGTCCACGGCGAGGAGCGCTTCGTCCACCACCGGCCCGTGACGGCCGGCGACCGGCTCACCGCGACGACGACCGTCGACTCCGCCCGCCTCGCGGGCGGCCACGGCATGGTCACCTCGCGCACCGAGGTCGTCGACGCCGACGGCGCCCCCGTGACCACCGTGACCTCCACCGTCGTCGTCCGAGGAGGCGAGTGATGGCCCGCCCGACCTACGACGAGGTGTCCGTCGGGGACACCCTGCCCGAGGAGTCCTTCCCGCTGCGCCGGGTCGACCTCGTCCGGTACGCCGGTGCGAGCGGCGACTTCAACGTCATCCACTGGAACGAGCGGGTGGCCAGGGCCGTCGGCCTGCCGGACGTCATCGCCCACGGCATGCTCACCATGGCCACGGCCGGCCGCCTCGTCACCCAGTGGTGCGGCGACCCCGGGGCCGTTGTCGGCTACGGCGTGCGCTTCACCGCGCCGGTGCCCGTGCCGGACGACGACGCGGGCGCGACCGTCGTCGTCGGCGGCACGGTGACGAAGAAGGACGACGACGCGCGGACCGCGACCGTCGACCTCGTCGCGACGTGCGACGGCACGAAGGTGCTCGGCCGGGCCCAGGCGGTCGTCCGCCTGCCGTGACACTGCTCGACGCCGACCGCGTCCGCACCGCCCGCACCGCGGTCGCCGTCGTCTTCGCCGCCAGCGGGTTCGCCTTCGCGAGCGTCATCGCCCGGATCCCCGCGGTCCGGGAGGTGCTCGACCTCTCCCCGGGGCGCCTCGGGCTCGTGCTCCTCGCCGTCTCCGGCGGCTCGGTCCTCGCGCTGCCGTCGTCCGGCCCGGTCGTCCACCGGCTCGGCGCGGCGCGCGCCGTGCTCCTCGGCGCGAGCCTCATGTGCGCCGGCCTCACCCTCGCCGCCCTCTCGCCCGAGGTGCTCGCCTCGATCCCCGCGCTCGTCGCCGGGCTCTTCCTCGTCGGCGTCGGCAACGGCCTGTGGGACGTCGCGATGAACGTCGAGGGGGCCGACGTCGAGCGCCGCCTCGGCCGGGCGATCATGCCGCGGTTCCACGCCGCGTTCAGCCTCGGCACGGTCGCCGGGGCGGCGGGCGGTGCGCTCGCCGCCGGGTTCGGCCTGAGCATCGCCGAGCACGTGCTGCCGACGACGGCCGTCGTCCTCGTCGCCGTCGTCGTCGCCGTCCGGTCCTTCGTCCCCGTCGAGGAGCCCGAGCAGGTCGACCCGACGGCCTCGCCCAAGGGGTCCGGCGTCCGGGAGGCCTGGCGCGAGCCGCGCACCCTGCTCATCGGCCTGCTCGTCCTCGGCATGGCCTTCGCCGAGGGCTCGGCGAACGACTGGCTCGCCGTCGGGCTCGTCGACGGCTACGGCGCGGGCCAGGCCCTCGCCGCGGCGGGCTACGGCGCGTTCGTCACGGCGATGACGATCGGCCGGCTCGCCGGGCCGGCCGTCCTCGACCGCTATGGGCGGGTGCCCGTGCTGCGCGGCGGCGCGCTGCTCGTGCTGCTCGGCGTCCTCGTCTACGTCGGCGGGTCCGGCCTGCCCGACGGCAGCACGCAGGCCCTCGCGGTCGCGACCGTCGGCGCCCTGCTCTGGGGCATCGGCGCCTCGCTCGGGTTCCCCGTCGGGATGAGCGCCGCGGCCGACGACCCGGCGAAGGCCGCCGCCCGGGTCAGCGTCGTCGCCTCCGTCGGCTACCTCGCCTTCCTCGCCGGCCCGCCGCTGCTCGGCCTGCTCGGCGAGCACGTCGGCGTCGTGCGCGCCATGCTCGGCGTCGCCGGCGCGGTCGCGCTGTCCCTCGCCGCGGCGGGCGCCGCCCGCCCCCTGCCGGTCCCCGCCGAGGAGAGCCGCCCCGCATGAACCTGTCCGACCTCCCGACGCTGCGCGTCGGCGGTCCCGCCCGGACCGTCGTCGAGGCGACGACGACGCAGGCGCTCGTCGACGCCGTGAGCGCCGCCGACGCCGCGGGCGAGCCCGTCCTGCTCGTCGGCGGCGGCTCCAACCTGCTCGTCGCCGACGCCGGCTTCGCCGGGACCGTCGTCCGGGTCGCGACCCGCGGGGCGGACCTCGACGACGCGAGCGCCTGCGGCGGGGTGACCCTGCGGGTCGCGGCGGGGGAGCCGTGGGACGACGTCGTCGCCCTCGCCGTCGGCCGCGGCTGGGCCGGGGTCGAGGCGCTGTCCGGCATCCCCGGCGCGACCGGCGCGACGCCGGTCCAGAACGTCGGCGCCTACGGCCAGGAGGTCGCCGAGACCGTCGCGAGCGTGCGGGTGTGGGACCGCGAGCAGCGCCGGGTGACGACGTTCGCGAACGCCGACTGCCGCTTCGGGTACCGTCACAGCCGGTTCAAGGCCGACCGGTTCGTCGTCGACGGCCCCGACGGTCCGGTCGACGGGCCGCGGTTCGTCGTCCTCGAGGTGACGTTCCAGCTGCGGATCGCCGACCTGTCCGGGCCCGTCCGGTACGCCGAGCTCGCCCGCCGGCTCGGGGTCGACGTGGGCGCCCGGGCCCCGATCGGTGCCGTGCGCGAGGCCGTCCTCGCGCTGCGCTCGGGCAAGGGCATGGTGCTCGACGCCGCCGATCCCGACACGTGGAGCGCCGGCTCGTTCTTCACCAACCCCGTGCTGCCGGAGGCGGACGCCGCGGCCCTGCCCGAGGGCGCGCCGCGCTTCCCGGCCGGCGACGGGCAGGTCAAGACGAGCGCCGCCTGGCTCATCGAGCACGCCGGCTTCGGCAAGGGCTTCGGCCTGCCCGGGGCCGCGTCGCTGTCGACCAAGCACACCCTCGCGCTGACCAACCGCGGCCACGCCCGGGCCGAGGACGTGCTCGCCCTCGCCCGGACCGTCCGGGACGGGGTCCGCGACCGCTTCGGGGTCACCCTCGTCCCCGAGCCGGTCCTCGTCGGGTGCAGCCTCTAGGCCCGCCCGCCGGGCCGCCCGCCGGCCCGCTCGGGGCCGGGCAGCGGCTGGCCTCGCCCGACGTCGCCCGCGGCCTCGCGCTGCTCGGCATCGCGCTCGCGAACGTCGTCGTCCTCCTCTGGGGGCGGCCGGTGGGGCCGGGGGTCCGGCCGGTGGACGGCTCCGCGGCGGACCGCGCCGTCGACCTGCTCGTCGCCGTCCTCGTCGACAACCGGGCCTACCCGCTCTTCGCCCTGCTGCTCGGGTACGGCGTCGGGGTGGTGCTGGCCTGGCAGGCCGCAGCCGGCAGCCCCTGGCCGGCCGCGCGCCGGGTGCTCGTCCGGCGCGGTCTCGTGCTCGTCGCCCTCGGCGCCGCCCACGGGCTGCTGCTGTTCTTCGGCGACATCCTGCTCCAGTACGGGCTGCTCGTGCTGCTGCTCGTCCTCGTCGTGCGGCTCGGCGACCGGCCGCTGCGGGTGCTCGCGGCCCTCGCGCTCGTGCCGGTCGCCGTCGTCAGCGGCTTCGACGGCGCCTCCCCGGGCCCGGTCCCCACCGGCGGCAGCGGCTGCGTCGACCCGTCGACCGTCTGGCTGGGCGTCGCCGACCGAGCCTGCGCCCTCGGCCTGGGGATGCTGAGCGCCCCGCTCCTCGTGCCGTCGTTGCTCGCCCCGGCCCTCGTCGGCCTCCTCCTCGCCCGACGCGGGGTGCTCGCCGACCCGGCGGCCCGCCCGCTCCTGCGCCGGCTGGCCGTCGTCGGCCTCACGGTGTCGACGCTCGGCGCCCTGCCCTTCGCGCTCGTCGTCGCCGACCTCGTCGCGGCGCCCGCCGCGGTCGACGTCGCGCTCGCCGTGCTCCACGGCCTCACCGGCGTCGCCGGCGGGGTGGGCGCCGTCGCCCTCG
>JBQGCR010000851.1:0-5365 GCA_052038585.1 Kineosporiaceae bacterium | reverse complement strand
GCCCGCCCTCCCGGGCGCTGCAAGCCCGGCGCACGCCGGCTGCCAGCGGCCGGTCCGAGAGTCGTGGACGACGGCGACCACCGAGGGCGCCACGACGAGAGAGGACCCCGCCATGAGCGCCACGACCCCCGCGCGCACCGTCCCCCAGGTCAGCCTGCCCGGCCAGGCCGCCGCCCCCGAGGGCCCGGTCGACCTCGCGATCATGTACGTCGTCCACCACGCCTTCCGCCGCGACCTCGCGGACTTCGCCGAGACCGTGCCCGCCACGCCGGCCGGGGACCGCGCGGCGTGGCGGCACCTGCAGGCCCGCTGGGAGCGGTTCTTCGAGGTGCTGCACAAGCACCACACGGGCGAGGACGCGGGCCTGTGGCCGGCGCTGCTCGACGCGGCCGACGCCGCGGGCGACGCCGCCGGCCGGGAGACGCTCGAGGCGATGGAGGCCGAGCACGCGACGATCGACCCGCTGCTCGCCGCCTGCGCGGAGGGCTTCGCCCGGATGGCCGCCGGTGGGGACGACGACGACCGGGCGGGGCTCGCCGCGCGGCTCGCGTCGACCCGCAACGCCCTCGGGCGGCACCTCGCCCACGAGGAGACCGACGCGCTCGCGCTCGTCCAGCGCTACCTCAGCCCGCAGCAGTGGCACGACATCGACCAGACGTACTTCGTCAAGAAGTACTCCCCGCGCGAGCTGTTCTTCCTCGTGCCGTGGGCGACGAAGGGTCTCCCCGAGGACGTCCGCCGGTCGGTCCTCGCCTCCGCCGGGCTGCCGTTCCGGCTGCTCGAGGCGCTCGCGCGGCCGTCCTTCGCCCGGGGCGAGCGCCGGGCGTTCGGCCGGCACTGACCGGGCGGAGCCGGCAACGCCGATCCGGCGACACTCCGCCGGGGGCGCGTGGCAGGCTGCCTCCATGGTCGCGTCGTCGGTGCCGGGGGAGCCGGAGTTCACAGCCACCGCCGAGCGGGTCGTGTGGCAGGCACTGATGGACACCCTCCCGGACGGTTGCGTGCTCGTCCCCGGCCTGCGGCTGTCCGACCGGCACGAGGACCGGGAGGCCGACGTCGTCGTCCTCTGGCCCGGCGTCGGCCTCGCCGTCGTCGAGGTCAAGGGCGGCCGGGTCACGCTCGAGGGCCGGCAGTGGCTCCAGCACCACGGCCCGGGCCGCAGCAAGCGGGTGGACCCCGTCGGGCAGGCCCGGGCCTGCAAGTACATGATCCGCGGCCATCTGGCTCGCCGCGGCCTGCGGTGGCCGAGGATGACCCACCTCGTGGCGTTCCCGGGGACGACGGTCCCGACCGACTTCGCCGCGCCGGACTGCGAGCGGTGGCGGGTGCTCGACCGGCACGACCTCGCCGGCGACGTGGCGGCCCGGGTCCGCGACGCGCTCGACCTGCTCGTCGACCACCCCGAGCCGCCGGACGACGACGAGATCGCGGCCGTCCTCGAGGCCCTGACCGGCGCGTTCCTCCCGCAGCGCGACCTCGTCGGGCCGCGGGCCGTCGCGGACGCCGTCGCCGAGCGGGAGCAGGTCTGCGACGTCCTCACCCGGCAGCAGGCGCGCGTCCTCGACGGCGTCGGCTCCAACCCCCGCGTCGAGGTGGTCGGCGGTGCCGGGTCCGGCAAGACCTGGCTCGCCGTCGAGCAGGCGCGGCGCCTGGCCGCCCGCGGGCAGCGGGTCGGCCTGCTCTGCTACAGCCGCGGGCTGGCCGAGTACCTGTGCCGCCGGGGGGACGTGCTGCGGGCGGCGCAGCGACCGGTCTACACCGGGACGTTCCACGGCCTCGGCCAGGAGTGGCTCGGCGCGCCGGGCGGCAGCGACGACGACAGCGACTTCTGGGAGGTCCGGCTGCCCGAGGAGATGGCGCGCCTGGCCGACGCCCAGCCGGAGGGGGAGCGCTTCGACGCGTTCGTCGTCGACGAGGCGCAGGACTTCGCGGACTCGTGGTGGCCCGCGCTCATCGCCGGCCTGCGCGACCGGGACGCCGGCGGGCTCTACGTCTTCGCCGACGAGCGGCAGCGGGTGTTCGCCCGGCAGGGCCGCCCACCGGTCACCCTCTTCCGGTACTCACTCGACGAGAACCTGAGGAACACCAAGCAGATCGCGCAGACCTTCGGCAGTCTCGCGCCGGCCCAGATGCGCTACCGCGGCGGGGACGGCGTGCCCGTGCGCTTCGTCGACTGCCCCACGGACGACGCCCTCGGCCGGGCCGACGACGAGGCGTGCGCCCTGCTCGACGCCGGCTGGGCGCCCGAGCACATCGCGCTGCTCACGACCGGGCGGCGGCACCCGGTGCAGGTCGAGCGGCAGCACCTGGGACACGACGCGTATTGGTCGTCCTTCTGGGACGGCGACGACCTGTTCTACGGCCACGTGCTCGGCTTCAAGGGGCTCGAGCGGCCCGCGGTCGTCCTGGCGCTCAACGGGTTCCGTGACCTCGACCGGGCACGCGAGATGCTCTACGTCGGGCTCTCCCGGGCGCGGGACCTGCTCGTGGTCGTCGGTGACGCCGGGCAGGTGCGGGCCGTCGGCGGCGAGGGTGTCGCCCGCCGGCTCGGGGTGGCCCGGTGAACGTCGCCGTCCTCGGCCGGCGCGGGCCGCTGCCCGTCGTCGAGCTCCCCGTCCTCGCCGGCACCGGCGTCGACGCCGTCGTGACGACCCGGGACGGCGGGGTCTCCACGGGCCGGTACGCCACGCTCAACCTCGGCCTGCACGTCGGGGACGACGACGCCTCGGTGGTCGAGAACCGTTCGCGTGCAGCGGGATCCCTCGGCCTCGCGCTCGACGACCTCGTCTTCTGCGAGCAGACCCACGCCCCGACGGTCCACGTCGTCACCGACGCGGACCGCGGCCGCGGCACGCGGTCGCGGGCCGACGCGCTCGTCGCCACCGACGCGCTCGTGACGACGACGCCGGGGATCGGCCTCGTCGTCATGGTCGCCGACTGCGTGCCGGTGCTCCTCGTCGACCCGGTCGCGCGGGTGCTCGGCGTCGTCCACGCCGGCTGGGGCGGCACGGTCCGCGGGGTCACCCCCGCCGCCGTCACCGCGATGGCCGGGCTCGGCGCGCGGGCGGAGCGGACGGTCGCCGTCGTCGGGCCGTCCGTCGACCCGGCGCGCTACCAGGTCGGCGACGACGTCCGCGACCTCGCCGCGCAGGCGTTCGGCGACCGGGTGGACGACGTCGTCCGGCCCGACGGCACGGGCCGGTGGCTGTTCGACCTGTGGCGCGCCGCCGCCGTCCAGCTCGTCGACGCGGGCGTCCCGGCGTCGTCCGTGCACGTCAGCGGCCTGGCCACGGGACCGGGCACGCCCTTCTTCAGCCACCGCTTCGAGGGGCCGACGGGGCGTTTCGCGCTCATGGCGCGCCTGTGATCGGATGCCCTGTGTGACTGACGCCTTCGCCGAGCACCCCTTCGTCTACCACGTGTACGCGCTGGGGGCGTGCGGGGCGCCGGCCGTCGACGACCCGGCGGCGGCGCCGGTGCCGCGGCTGGAGGAGGTGACCGACCGGCTCGACCACTTCGCCTCCCTCGGGGTGACCGGGCTGCTCGTCGGGCCCGTCATGCAGTCGGCGACCCACGGGTACGACGTCGTCGACTCCCTCGCGGTCGACCGCCGGCTCGGCGACGACGAGACCCTGCGGACGCTGTCCCGGGAGTGCTCGGCGCTCGGGATGCGGCTGCTCCTCGACGCCGTCCTCAACCACGTCGGCCGAGGCTTCTTCGCCTTCCAGGACGTCCTCGCCCACGGTCCGGACTCGGCGTACGCCGGCTGGTTCCACCTGCGCCCGGGGGAGACGACGCCGTTCGGCGACCCCTTCGGGTACGAGGCGTGGGCCGGCAACTACGAGCTCGTCAAGCTCGACGTCGACCACCCGTCGGTGCGCGAGTACCTCTTCACCGCCGTCGGGCACTGGTTCCGCGAGTTCGGGATCGGCGGCCTGCGGCTCGACGCCGCCGACGTGCTCTCGGACGACTTCCTCCGCGCGCTCGGGGACCACGTGCGGTCCCTGCGGGCGGACGCGTGGCTCGTCGGCGAGATGGTGCGCGGCGACTACGGACGCATGTGCCGCAACGGGATCGACGCTGCGACGAACTACGAGCTCTACAAGGGCCTGTGGTCCAGCCACAAGGACCGCAACTACTTCGAGGTGGCGCACACCCTCCAGCGGCAGTACGGCCCGGGCGGGATCTACGAGGGCCAGCGGCACCAGACGTTCGCCGACAACCACGACGTCGACCGCGTCGCGTCGAGCGTCGAGGACCCGGCGCACCTCTTCCCGCTCTACGGGCTCGTCTTCACCGTGCCGGGCGTGCCGAGCGTCTACTACGGCAGCGAGTGGGGCGCGCGGGGGGCGCGGACGAGCACGAGCGACGACGCCCTGCGGCCGGCGCTGGACCGGATGCGCCCGGAGCGGCCGGACCTCGCGGCCGCCGTCATGCGCCTGGCCGCCGTCCGCGAGTCCCTGCCGGCGCTGCGGTCCGGCACCTACGACCAGGTGTCGGTGGCGTCGCTGCAGCTGGCGTTCCGGCGCGGGCACGAGGCGGGGGACGTCGTCGTCGCCGTCAACGCCGACGCGTCCCCGTCCCGGGTGCGGGTCGACCTGCCCGCCGGCCGGTACCGCGACGCGCTCAACGACTCCGAGGTCGACGTCGAGCACGGCCTCGTCGAGGTGCCGCCGACGTGGCTGCGGGTGCTGACGGTGTGACCGGCGGGGGCGACGGGCCGTGGACGGACGAGGAGATCGTCCGCGGGCCGGTGCGCCTGCGGGCGTTCGCCGACCGGGACAAGCCCGTGATCGCGGTGCTCTACGGCGACAGCGAGGTCCGGCGGTACCTCGGCGGCCCGCTCGACGCCGAGACGCTCGCCGCGATCCCGGACGCCGTCGTCGGTCGCCGCCCCGGCGTCTTCTGCGTCGCGGACGCCGGGACCGACGAGGCGGTCGGCAGCGTGTCCGTCTCGCGCGAGCGGGGCGAGGCCGAGGTCTCCTACGAGCTCGTGCCGTCCGCCTGGGGCCGGGGCCTGGCCACCGAGGCGGTGTCGGCCCTCCTCGGCTGGCTGTGGCGGCACGGTGACGACGCGAGCGTCATCGCCGTGACCCAGGAGGCGAACGCGCGGTCGCGCGCCCTGCTCGGCCGGCTCGGGTTCGTCGAGGAGCGCCGGTTCGTCGAGTTCGGCGCGACCCAGGTGCAGTACCGGCTCTCCCGGCCGCGGGCCGCGGACCGGCCGGCGTGGGTGCTCCACGACCACCGCAGGCCCCGGCAGCACTGGGACCTGCGGCTGGAGGAGGACGGCGTCCTGCGCTCGTGGGCGCTGCCGAAAGGCCTGCCGGACAGTCCCTCCCGCAACCGGCTCGCCGTGCCGGTGCCC
>JBQGCR010000850.1:0-4786 GCA_052038585.1 Kineosporiaceae bacterium | reverse complement strand
CGCCGCCGACCCGCTCGACGCCGCGGGCCTGCCCCCGCCGGTCGCTGCGCGGCTGCGCGCCGCCGGCACCGAGCACGGCCTGCGGGTGCTCCTCGTGCGCCGGCCCGGCCGGCACCCGCGGGTGCCGCGGCCGCGGGTGTGGCTGCTCGTCGACGTCGCGTCCGGCGGGTCAGCGCGGGGGACGTGGTCGGCGGCCGAGGACCTCGCGGCCCTCGACGTCGGGGCGCCGCTGCGGCCGCACCCGGGTCCGCCCGTGCTGCTCGTGTGCACGCATGGGCGGCACGACGTCTGCTGCGCCGTCGACGGTCGCCCGGTCGCCGCGGCGCTGGCCGCCGAACCGCGCCACGACGTCTGGGAGTGCTCGCACCTCGGCGGCGACCGCTTCGCCGCGAACGTCCTCGCCCTGCCGTCGGGCGACCTCGCGGGGCGGCTCGCGGTCGCCGACGTCCCCGCCTACGCGGACGCCGTCGTCGACGGCCGGGTGCTGCCCGACCGGCACCGCGGCCGGTGCGGCACCGCCCCGGCGGTGCAGGCGGCGCACGCCCTGGCCCTGCGCGACCTCGGGGAGGACCGGCCGGACGCGGTCGCCGTCACCGTCACCGGCGCCGGGACGGACCGCTGGGGCGTCGTCGCCCTGCACCGCGGCCGCAGCGTCGCCTACGAGCTGACGGCCTCCGCCGCCCCACCGGCGCACCTGACGTGCAGGGCCCGCGGCGAGTCCCGCGCCCGCCGCTGGTCCCTCACCCCCACCTCCCCGTGATCATGGACGCTGCAGGCGTGATCATGGACGCTGCTGCGGGTCCTCGACGAGGTTGAGGCTCAGCAGACCTCGGAGACGTCCTGCGCCTGACCGGGGTCGGCGGGGGCCTGGGTCGGGGGCGCCGTCGGCTGCTGCGTCGGCGTCGACGGCTCCTGCGTCGTCGGGGTGGTCGGCGTCGTCGGCGTCGCCGCCGGCGGGAGGAGGGCCTGCTGGACGAGCGCCTGGATCCGCTCGAAGTCGGGGTTCGCGCGGTTGGCGACGACCTTGTCGTCGAAGGGCAGGCTGCGGATCGACCCGTCCTTGACGCGCAGCGCGAGCTTGACCCAGGCGGACAGGTCGGCCTGCGGCACGTCCGTCGCGATGTCCTCCTTCGCGGCGGCGGCGAGGCGCGGGTACGCCTGGACGAGGGTCAGGGGGTCGGCCTTCTCGATGATCGCGCCGATGACGCAGCGCTGACGGCTCATCCGGTCGTAGTCGGTGGAGCCGTCGCGCGAGCGGGCGTACCAGAGGGCGTGGTAGCCGTCGAGCTTCCGGTTCGGGCCGGCCTCGATGTAGCCCTTGATCGGGTTGGAGCGGCCGCTGAGGGACTTGCCGCCGCCGATGGGGACGGTGCGCTGCACGTTGATCGTGATGCCGCCCATGGCGTCGACGACCTTCTGGAAACCGCGCAGGTCGACGAGGGCGTACTGGTTGACGGGCAGCCCGAGCGTTCCGGCGACGGCGTCCATCGTCGCCTGCAGGCCGGGCTCCGGGGCGTCCTGGTAGTACTCGGACTGGTTGTCGGCCCAGCTCCACACCGCGTTGATCATGCACTCGTTGTTCGGGCAGGAGAAGCCCTCGGTGCCCCAGGCCTCGTAGCCGTCCGTGCCGGGCGGGAACTGGGCGTGCTCGAGGTTGCGGGGGAGGCTGAACAGGACGGTGTCGCCGCTCGTCGTGTCGATGCTCGCGAGGATCAGCGTGTCAGGGCGGATGCCGTCGCGGTCGGCGCCGGCGTCGCTGCCGATGAGCAGCACGTTGACCCGCGGCATGTTCGCCCACGGGTCCGCCTCCTCCGCCTGGGGCCCCTCGCCGACGGGCTTGGGGTCCGGGTCGGTCGACCCGAAGACGGACTGGATGAGGCTGCGCTGGACGAGGGCGAGGTCGCCGGCGTAGGCGACGGGGGCCGCGACGAGGCCGACGAGGGCGGCCACGAGGACGGTCGAGAGGGCCTTCTGCCCGCCGGACAGGACGCTGCGGCGGCGCAGGGCGACGTGGGTGCCGACGACGACGAGGACCCACAGGAGGCCGAGGACGGCGATCGCGCCGGCCAGGACGAGCAGCGTCGTCGTGTCGACGGCGGCGCCGACGAGGCTCATCGCGGCGTCGAGCGGGCTGTCGCCCTTGAGGGCGAAGAAGGCGACGACGGCGGCGCCGGCGAGCACGCACAGCGTGACGAGGGTCCAGCCGAGCGCCTTGCGGCCGGCGGCGACGAGCCCGGCGCCGGGCAGGAGCGTGCCGAGGATCGACCAGCCGACGACGTAGCCGAAGCCCGAGCCCCTGGGGGTGGCGTGCCGTCCGCGGGCGGCGGCACGTCGACGCGCGCCTTGTGCCTCGTCGGTCAGCGCGTCTCCCTGGGGGGAGGAGTGCGCGGCGATGGCCACGAACGCCCCTTTCCTCGTCGTCGGTCAGTCGCGTCGACGCTGAGCGACCCTCCATCCTCCCACGTGACACGCCGCGGGTCCTGAGAAGGTTGACATGCGTGGCCTGTGAAGAGCCTGGGACCAGCACCCGTCCGGGCGTGCCGGTGGTCTCTTTGCGGCTTCGCGCGAGGGACCGGTACCCTTGCCGAGGTTCGTCTGGAGGCGTCGCCTAGTCCGGTCTATGGCGCCCGCCTGCTAAGCGGGTTTGGGTCTTAAAGCCCATCGCGGGTTCAAATCCCGCCGCCTCCGCTCACGATGAAGGCCCCCGGCACGCTTTTCGCCGGGGGCCTTCATCGTGAATGAACCCGTGGGATTTGCGACGGCTCCCGCCGCCTCCGCCTCGCGCCGAAGGCGCGACGTCGGCTCCCACGATGAGCCGACCACCCACCACGACATGCATGATCACCACCACCACAGGCAGGATCACGCGGAGACGGCGTGGCCGCTCACCGCCCGGACAGGTCCCACGCGACGACATTGGTCCGCCCGGCGACCAACGAGATCGGCGTGGCAGAAGCCAGGGACGACCCACCCCGCCACCACACGACCCGCCCGTCGGGGAGCGTGGCCCGGAGCGCGACGGTCGTCCCCGGCAGCCGGCTGAGCGCGACCCGGCCGGGGCCGACGGCGTCGCCGCCCCGGCCGACGGGTGCGCCGCCGTCGGTGTAGACGTCGAGCAGCACGTCGTCCTCGGCGCCGATCCCGGTCACGTCGACGACGAGCCGGGCCTGGGCGGGGAGCACCGCGTCGAGGGTCGTCGTCACGCCGGGTCGCAGGGCGACGGGCGTGGCGTCGTCGGGGTCGGCCGGGGCCCCGCTGAACGCCCAGCCGTACGGCTTGGCGAGCGTGTACACGGTCACCGGCGTGCTGCCGGGTTCGGCGTTGGAGATCGTGTAGCGGCCGTCGGCGTCGGTCCGCGCGGTCGGGAACCCCTCGCCCTCACCGGCTCGCGAGCCGTAGCCGAGGCCGAGGTGCACCCACGCGTCGCGGACGGGCACGCCCGACGTGTCCGTGACCCGGCCTGTGAGCGTCGCACCGCGGGGCAGCGCGATCGTGCCGGCCCGGGTCGTGGTGCCGGCGGTGACGGTGAACGCCTGGGCGCCCTGCTGGAAGCGCGTGCGGTAGTACCAGCGGGGCAGGTGCGTCGCGTCGCCGAGGGCCTGCACCGTGACCCGCCCGCCGGGCAGGCCCCGGACGCTCCAGCGGCCGTCGGCGCCGGTGCAGGTCAGCGGTGCGGCCTGGGTGGTCGTCCGGGCGACGAACGTCGAGACGCACACGTCGGCGAGCGGCGCGCCGGTCGTGCGGTCGACGACGCGCCCGCTGAGCCGCCCTCCGGGCGTCAGCGCGACGTCCGGCACCGTGAGCACCTGGGTCGCGGTGAGCTCGACCCGGTAGGACGAGCGGGCGTACGCCAGGCGCGCGTCCTGGACGAAGACCTCGTAGCTGCCGGGCAGGGTGGTGAAGCGGTACGTCCCGTCGGCGCGGGTGCGCGCGCCCGCCTCCGCGCAGACGTCGTCCGGGGCTCCGCCGACGAGGACGGCGCGAGGGGCGACGCACGCGCCGGCCACGGGAGCGCCGGTGCGGTCGACGACCCGGCCGAAGACCGTCGCGGGTCGCGTGTCCGGCGGGACGACGACGTGGCGGAGCACCGTGGTGGCGCCCGCGGTCACGGTGAACTCCGGTGACGTCTCCAGCGACGTCGCCCCGTCGGGGTACACGTCCTGGTCGAAGAACCGGTAGCCCACGCGGTACGTGCCGGCCGGCAGGGGCTCGAACCACCCGCCGTCCGGGCCGACGAACCCGCTCGTCTCGAAGGTCGTCCCGCCCGTCGCCGGGTCGACCCGCCACACCTCGACGTTGCCCTCGCCGACCGCACTCCCGTCCGGCGCGCTGACGAGGGCGTCGACGGTCCCGGCGGCGACGACGTCGACGGCGACGTCGGCGGGTGCCGGGACCGGCTCGCCGCCGTTCGCCTGGGCGAAGAGGAACGCCGAGGTCGGGGACGACACGTCGACCCGGTAGCCGGCACCGGCGGTCAGGCCGGCGAACGCGACGGACCCGGTCGTCGTGCACGCGCTGTCGACGAAGCCGAAGTCGGCATCGGAGAGGTTCGCGCAGAACTCGTCGTAGGGCACCGTGGTGAGGCCGTCCCGGCCGGTCACCGTGATGGTGCCGGGGGCGGCCGCCGCGGCGGCCGGCGCGACGGGAGCGAGGGCGAGGGCGAGCGCGCCGAGAAGCGCGGCGGTGCGGCGAGGTGTCAAGGGGGTCCTTCCCGGCGGCCGGGGCACGCCCGGCGGGTGTCAGCGGCGGGAGCCTAGGGCCGGGCGCCGACCCCGCGGGTCGGATC
>JBQGCR010000849.1:0-3410 GCA_052038585.1 Kineosporiaceae bacterium | reverse complement strand
CGACGACGCGGTGGCCGGCCAGGTGCGCGCGGCGGCAGAGGTCGACGTCGTCGCGGGCGTGGCGCAGCGCCGGGTCCGGGCCGCCGAGGGCCTCCCAGACGTCGCGGCGCACGAGCATGCCGGCGCTGGAGACGGCCATGACGTCGCCGCGGTCGTCGTGCTGGCCCTGGTCGACCTCGTGCCGGTCGACGCCGGCCACCCGCAGGCCGAGGCGGGAGATCGAGAAGCCGACGTCGCGCAGGTGGTTGGGGTCGTCCCACTCGACCTGCTTGCAGCCGGCGACCGCGACCGAGGGCGCGGTCTCGACGGCGTCGAGGAGCAGGGCGAGGGCGTCGTCGTCCGGCGCGGCGTCGTCGTGGAGGAGCCAGAGCCACTGCGCGTCGGCCGCGTCCGGCGCGTCCGGCGTCGGTCCGGCCGGCCGCGGCGCGGGGTCGGCGTCGTCGTCCTCGCCGCGCGGGGTGTCCGCGGGGCGCATCGTGCCGGCGGACAGGGAGGTCAGCGCGGCGTTGACCGCGTCGCCGAAGGAGGTGTCCGGCCCGAGGGTGAGCACGTGCGGGGTCGCCGCGCGGAGCAGGCGTGGTCCGGCGTCCCGGGAGCCGGCGTCGACGGCGACGAGGACGTCCGGGCGTCGCGTCTGCCGGGCCACGGCCGCGAGCGTGCGCGGCAGGAAGGCCGCCCCGTCGTGGGCGACGAGGACGGCGGTGACGACGGGCACGGGACCGATTCTGCCCGCGGCGGGTGTGGCCGCCGCGGACGCGGCGTCGTCAGGGGCGCCGCGTCGGTGCGGCGCCGCGACGACCGTGCTCACACCGCGCGCTTCTTGACCCGGCGCCGCTCGCGCTCGCTGAGCCCGCCCCAGATCCCGAAGCGCTCGTCGTTGGCGAGGGCGTACTCGAGGCACTCGACCCGCACCTCGCACCCCCCGCAGACGCGCTTGGCCTCCCGGGTGGAGCCGCCCTTCTCGGGGAAGAACGCCTCCGGGTCGGTCTGCGCGCACAGGGCGCGCTCCTGCCACTCCAGCTCTTCCGACACCTCGGAACCGTCGTCGATCCCCAGTGTCATCGCCACGAGCTCGTGCACCTGGCGCCTCCTCGACCCTTGTTGCGCCCTTGCTGAACCGAACGTGCGCGGACAATCACGTTCCGTACCTTGCTCGCGTCACACTACTGGAATTACACGCGTGTCGTACAGGAGCCGTCAAGCGCAGCCGTGCTAGATCCCGGCCCCGACGACCGCGGCGAGGCCCGGGTTTCCCTGCGGCGCAGGCGGGCTGGGAGCATGGCGGCATGGCAGATCCGGCTACGCCCCCCTCCCGCCCGGTCGAGGGGCTCGCCGCCGAGCTCGGCAGGCCCCTGCGGGTCACGGCCCTCGCCGGCGGCATCGGCGGCGCCCGCTTCCTGCGCGGCCTGCTCGCCGAGCTGCGGGGGCGGGGCGTCGAGCACGAGGTGACCGTCGTCGGCAACACCGCCGACGACGTGACGCTCCACGGCCTGCGGGTGTGCCCGGACCTCGACACCGTCATGTACACCCTCGGCGGCGGCATCCACGAGGGGCAGGGCTGGGGCCGCGACGGCGAGACGTTCGGGCTCGCCGCGGAGCTGCGCGCCTACGGGCAGGGCCCGGAGTGGTTCACGCTCGGCGACAAGGACATGGCGACGCACGTCGTGCGCACCCGGCTGCTCGGCCAGGGCCTCACCCTGTCCCAGGTCACCGCCGCGCTCTGCGAGCGCTGGCAGCCGGGGGTCCGGCTCCTGCCGATGAGCGACGACCGGGTCGAGACCCACGTCGTCGTCGACGACGACGCCGCCGAGGGCGGCCGCCGCGCCGTGCACTTCCAGGAGTGGTGGGTGCGCCTGCACGCCGCCGTCCCGGCCCGGCAGATCCTCGCCGTCGGCATGGAGTCGGCGACGCCGGCGCCCGGGGTGCTCGACGCGCTGCGCACGGCCGACGTCGTCGTCCTGCCCCCGAGCAACCCCGTCGTCTCGATCGGCACGATCCTCGGCGTGCCGGGCGTCCGGGACGCCCTGCGCGGCACGCGGGCGCCCGTCGTCGGCGTCTCCCCCATCGTCGGCGGGCACCCGGTGCGCGGCCTGGCCGACGCGTGCCTGACGGCGATCGGCGTCGAGACGAGCGCCGCGGCGGTCGCCGGGCTGTACGCCGACTTCCTCGACGGCTGGCTCGTCGACGACGCCGACGCCGGCGTCGCCCTCGACGGGGTCGCCGTCCTCGCCCGGCCGCTGCTCATGACCGACGTCGACGCCTCCGCGGCGATCGCCGGCGCCGCGCTCGACCTGGCCGCCGGGCTGGCCGGGGACCGGGCGCGCGCCTCGTGACGTCCGTCGAGGCCTTCGGGGTCGAGGGGGTCGGCGAGGTCGGCGCGGGGGACGACGTCGCGGCGCTGTTCGTCGACGCGCTCGCCGCGTCCGGGCGGCACCTGCACGACGGCGACGTCGTCGTCGTCTCGAGCAAGGTCGTCTCCAAGGCCGCCGGGCTGGTCCGGCAGGCCGACGACCGGGAGGCGGCGGTCGCCGAGCAGACGGTGCGCGTCGTCGCCGAGCGCGTGACGCCGCGCGGGGTGACCCGGATCGTCGAGGCGCCGTCCGGCGTCGTGCTCGCCGCCGCCGGCGTCGACGCCTCGAACGTCGTCCGCGGGACCGTGCTCGTGCTGCCCGCGGACCCCGACGGCGAGGCCGACGGGCTGCGCCGGCGGCTGCGGGCGCTGACCGGGCTCACGGTCGGCGTCGTCGTCTCGGACACGATGGGCCGGCCGTGGCGCGACGGCCAGGTCGACCTCGCGCTCGGCGCGGCCGGGCTCGACGTCGCCGACGACCTGCGCGGGACGGCCGACCCCTACGGCAACCCGCTCGAGGCGACCGTGCGCGCCGTGGCCGACGAGGTCGCCTCGCTCGCGGACCTCGTCAAGGGCAAGGTCGACGGCGTCCCCGCCGCCGTCGTCCGGGGCCTGGCGCACCTCGTGCGTCCCGACCCCGGTCCGGGGGCGAGGGCGTTGCAGCGCACCGGTCCCGGCGACTGGTTCCGCTGGGGGCACGTCGAGGCGATGCACGCCGCGATCGGCGTCCAGCCCGGCGCGGTGCCCCCGGCGCCGGTCGTCCCGCAGCCGCTCGCCGGGACCGTCGCCCGCGCGGTCGCCGTCGCCACCGCGTCGGCCGACCTGCCCGGCGCGGTGGCCCGGGTGGAGGGCGACGGCGTGCACGTCACCGGCGACCCGGTCGCCGTCGGCGCCCTCGCCCAGCGCCTCCTCGCGGCCCTGCGCGCCGCCGACCTCTCCCCCCGCACGTCCCTCCTCCCCGACGGAGTCCTGGTCACCCCCCACCCACCCCGGTGATCATGAACGGTCGAGGCGTGATCATGCACGGTCGAGGCGTGACGCTCCTATGTCTCGTCAAGGG
>JBQGCR010000848.1:0-7409 GCA_052038585.1 Kineosporiaceae bacterium | reverse complement strand
GCGGCGCTCGCGTGCCGGCCGCGCCCGCGCAGCCGGCCGGCGAGCTCGACGGCCGTGCCGAGGACGGCGTCGTCGTCCGCCGGTCCCGCCTGCAGCACCACCGCGTCGCGCGGGTCGAGGAGCACCGCCCAGCCGCCGACGAGGCGCGCGAGCCGGTCGAGCACGTCCTGCGGACCGCCGCCGGACCGCGCGGCGGCCAGCGCCTGCTGCCCCGCGAGCTCGCGCCGGGCCCGCTCGCCCCGCTCCGCGGCGAGCAGGTCGGCGAGCGCCTTGCCGACGGCGATGAACGGCGTCGGGCGGTCCACCTCGAGCAGCGGCAGGCCCGCCCCGGCCGCGGCGTCGACGAGGGCGGGCGGCACGCCGTCGTGGGCGACGCCGACGCCGAAGCCGAGCCCGGCGGCGCCCGCGGCGACGAGCAGGTCGACGTACGGCGCGGCCTGCCCGGGGTCGAACGCGCGGTTGAGCCCGGTCGTGAGGACGAGCTCGCCGCCCTCGAGGTAGGGGGCGGGGTCGGCGAGCTCGCTCACCGCGACCCACGACACGGGCCGGTCGAGGGCGTCGTGCCCGGCGAGCACCCGCAGGCCGAGCTCGGGGACGCCGACGAGGCGGCGCAGCGTCGTCACCGGGTCAGGATAGGCGCCCGGACCGCCCGCCGGGCGAGCCGGGGCGACGGCGACCACCCGCCCGGACGGCTCCCGCGCGGGCGCTGCCGGCCCTAGCGTGGTCGCATGACCGAGACGATCGAGCCCACGACCGACCTCGCCCTCGACGTGCCGGTGGTCTCCGGCGTCGAGCAGCGCCGTCACCTCGTCACCGAGCTGCCCGGCCCGCGCTCGCGCGCGCTGCACGCCCGCAAGACCGCCGCCGTCGCGGCCGGCGTCGGGACGACGCTGCCGGTCTATGTCGAGCGGGCGGGCGGCGGCGTCCTCGTCGACGTCGACGGCAACCACCTCATCGACTTCGGCGCCGGCATCGCCGTCGTCAACGTCGGCAACGCCGCGCCCGAGGTCGTCGCGCGCAGCCAGGCCCAGCTCGCGGCCTTCACGCACACGTGCTTCATGGTGACGCCGTACGAGGGCTACGTGGAGGTCTGCGAGGCGCTCAACCGGCTCACGCCGGGCGACCACGAGAAGCGCTCCGCCCTGTTCAACTCCGGCGCCGAGGCCGTCGAGAACGCGGTGAAGATCGCCCGCCGGTACACGGGCCGTGACGCCGTCGTCGTCTTCGACCACGCCTACCACGGCCGGACGAACCTGACGATGGCGATGACGGCGAAGAACATGCCGTACAAGGACGGCTTCGGCCCGTTCGCCGGCGAGGTCTACCGCGCGCCGATGTCCTACCCGTTCCACGAGCCGGCCGAGATCACCGGCGAGCAGGCCGCCGCCCGGGCGACCTCGCTCATCGAGAAGCAGGTCGGCGCCGACCGCGTCGCGTGCGTCGTCATCGAGCCCGTCCAGGGCGAGGGCGGCTTCATCGTCCCCGCGCCGGGCTTCCTCGCCGCCGTTGCCGCGTGGTGCGCGAAGAACGGCGTCGTCTTCGTCGCCGACGAGGTGCAGAGCGGGTTCGCCCGCACCGGCGCGATGTTCGCGTGCGAGCACGAGGGCGTCGTCCCCGACCTCGTGACGACGGCCAAGGGCATCGCCGGCGGCCTGCCGCTGTCGGCGGTCACGGGCCGCGCCGAGATCATGGACTCCGTCCACGGCGGCGGCCTCGGCGGCACGTACGGCGGCAACCCCGTCGCGTGCGCCGCGGCCCTCGGCGCGATCGCGACGATCGAGGAGCAGGACCTCGTCGGCGCCGCCCGGCGCATCGAGGCGACGATGGTCCCGCGGCTGAAGGCGCTGCAGGAGAAGGCCCCCCAGATCGGCGAGGTGCGCGGACGCGGGGCGATGCTCGCCATCGAGATCGTCACGCCGGGCACGAAGGACCCGGACGCCGCGGAGACCGCGCGGATCAACGCGGCCTGCCACGCGCAGGGCCTCGTCACGCTGACGACGGGGACCTACGGCAACGTCCTGCGGTTCCTCCCGCCGCTCGTCATGCCGGACCACCTGCTCGCCGAGGCGCTCGACATCCTCGACGCGGCGGTCCTGCAGAAGTAGCCCGGCTCAGCCGTGCGCGGCGGCGAGGTGGCTCGTGGAGTTCACGGTGACCACCTCGCCGTTGCCGTCGGACCAGAAACGGACGACGGTCACCGAGCACGGCGAGACCCGCACGCTCCACAGCGCCGGCCACCCGGCGTCGAGCGCGTCGGCGACGATGCAGCGGACCGGCGTGACGTGCGAGACGACGGCGACGGTGCGCCCGCGGTGCTCGGCGACGAGCCGGCGCCACGTCGCGCCGACCCGGGCGCGCAGGTCCACCAGGCTCTCCCCGCCGGGCGGGGCGAGCGTCGCCGAGCCCTGCCACGCGGCGAGCTCGGCGGGGTAGCGCTGAGCCACCTCGGCGTACGTCAGGCCGTCCCACTCCCCGAAGCCGACCTCCTTGACGCCCGGCTCGACGTGCGCCGTGAGGCCGACGGCGTCCCCGATCGCCTCCGCGGTCTGCCGCGTCCGGGCGAGCGGGCTCGTGACGAGCACGTCGGGGCGGGCCAGGTCGGCGAGCGGACCGACGGCGAACTCGTTGCCGCGCAGCAGGTCCGCGACGGCGCGGGCGTCGCGGTGGCCCTGCTCGGACAGGTCGGGGTCCGGCCCGTCGCCGCCCGAGAACCGGCCGGCGAGGGTGAGCTCGGTGCGGCCGTGCCGCACGAGGACGAGGGTCGTCGGTGGGCCGTCGTCGGCCGGGCGCGGCGCCCGCGTCGACGTCGGCGCCGTCACAGGCCGGAGTCCGGCGTCCGGACGAGGATCCGGCCGCACTCCTCGCAGCGGACCACCTCGTCCTCGGCGGCGGCGCGCAGCCGGCTGATGTCGATCGGGGTGAGCTCGATCCGGCAGCCCTCGCAGCGGCGCTGGTAGAGCCGGGCCGCCCCGACCCCGCCGTGGGACTCGCGGAGCTTCTCGTAGAGGGCGGCGAGCTCGGCGGGGATGCCGGCGGCCGCGTCGGCCCGGGTGCGCTCCTCGGCCGCGGCCTCCTCGTCGAGGGTCGCGAGCGCGGCGTCGCGCTCCGCGCTCGCGGCGTCGATCTCGGCCTGCACGGCCGCGACCTGGGCGGAGACGTCGGCGGCGTGCGCCTGCGCCGCCTCGAGGCGCTCCATGACCTCGAGCTCGACGTCCTCGAGCACGGACTGGCGCTGCGCCAGGCGGGCGAGCTCGGACTGCAGGGCCGTGAGGTCCTTCGCGCTGCCCTGGCCCGAGTCGAGCCGGGCCTGGTCGCGCGCGGCCCGCGAGCGGACCTGCTCGACGTCGGCCTCGGCCTTGGCGAGCTCGCGGGCGAGGTCCCCCTCGGCGGTGCGCGCCGTGACGGCGACGTGGTCGAGCTCGGCGAGCCGGGCCTGCAGCGCCGCGATCGTCGCGTGCTGCGGCAGGGTCCGACGGCGGTGCGCGATCTGCTGCAGGCGGGTGTCGTGCGCCTGCACGTCGAGCAGCCGCCACTGGTCCTGCGCTGCAGCCCTCACCACGGTCGGACCTCCGAACGACGACGCGACGCGCCCCGGTGCCGGGGCGCGCTCGTCACCTTACGACGCCCGCGGGGCTCGGGACGCGGAAGGTCCAGGGATCGGTCGCCCTCGTCGAGACGTGGGTCTCCACGGGCGTGCCCGCGACGTCGAGCCGGCCCTCGAGCCGGTTGGCGACCCCGGCGAGCCAGGGCCACTCGCTCGCCCAGTGCGCGACGTCGACGAGGAACGGCACGCCCTCGCCGACCTCCTCGCGCGCCTCGGACGCCGGGTGGTGGCGCAGGTCGGCGGTGACTTAGACGTCGGCCCCGGCGCGCCGGACCGCCTCGAGGAGGCCGTCCCCGGCGCCGCCGCACACGGCGACGGTCGAGACCTCGGCGGCGGCGTCGCCGCTGATCCGCACGCCCTGGACGGTGCTCGGCAGCGCCTCGGCGACGAGCATCGCGAAGTCGCGAAGCGTCGTCGGCGTCTCCAGCCGGCCGATCCGGCCGATGCCGCGCGGCCCGGACCACGAGGCGAGGTCGTACACGTCGACCGCCGGCTCCTCGTAGGGGTGCGCCGCACGCAGCGCCGCGACGACACGGGCGCGGGCCGCCCGCGGGGCGACCATCTCGACGCGCTGCTCGGCGACGACCTGGCGCTCGCCCGGCGAGCCGATTGAGGGCGACGTGCCGACGCCCGGCTCGAAGGTCCCCTCGCCCGCGGCCGTCCACGCGCACCTCGCGTAGCCGCCGACGGTGCCGGCCCCGGCCTTCGTCATCGCGTCGACGACGGCGTCCCGGGCGTCCTCGGGGACGAAGGTGACGACCTTGACGACGGGGTCGGCCGGGTCGGCGTCGAGCGGCGCGAGGTCGGTGAGCCCGAGCACGCGGGCGAGGGCGTCCGAGACGCCGGGCGCGGCGGCGTCGGCGTTCGTGTGCGCGGTGTAGAGCGCGCAGCCGCCGCGCACGAGGCGGTGGACGACGCGGCCCTTCGCCGTCGTCGCCGCCACGCCGTGGACGCCCTTGAGCAGGAGCGGGTGATGGGTGAGCAGCAGGTCGGCCCGCCAGGCGAGCGCCTCCTCGACGACCGTGGCCGTCGGGTCCACGGCGAGCATGACGCGGCGCACGGGCGCGTCGGGGTCGCCGCACACGAGGCCGACGGCGTCCCACGGGCGCGCCCACGCGGGGTCGTACATCTGCTCGAGGACGGCGACGACCTGCGCGAGCGACGGCGCGGGCGAGTCGGGGCTTGTCACGCGCCGCACAATATCGCTCACGAGGCGTCGCCCGCGGGGAGCACTCGCCGAAAGTGACGCGCTGGTCACTCCCCCGACCCGGGCTCGGACAGGCGCCGGTGCGCCTTGGCCTTGAGCCGCTCGGGCGCGACCTTGTCCACCAACCCCATGACCTTGTTGCCGGCGCTGCCCACCGTCGCCTTGTGCTCGCCCGCCATGAGCGCCGAGTACGCCTGCTCGGCGACCTCGGCCGCGCTGTCCTGGTGGCCGGAGCCGGCGCGGGTGTCGTCCATCCCGGCGCGGTGGAAGAAGTTCGTCGCCGTCGGCCCGGGCATGACGGAGGTGACCGTCACCCCGGAGTCGGCGACCTCCTCGTGGAGGGACTCGGCGAAGGAGTGGACGAACGCCTTGCTCGCCGCGTAGACCGCCTCGAAGGGCCCGGGCATCGTCGCCGCGATCGAGGAGGTGAACAGCACCCGGCCGTGCCCGCGCTCGACCATGGGCGGCAGCAGCCACTTGGCCAGGCGCACGGCGCCGGTCACGTTGAGCGCGACGAGCCGCTGCTCGGCGTCGAGGTCGGTCTCGACGAAGGGACCGCCGACGCCGACGCCGGCGTTGACCGCGAGGGAGTCCACCTTGCCGCCCGCGGCGTTGACGCTCGCGACGAGCAGGTCGACGCCGTCGTCCGTCGCGAGGTCGACCTGCACGGGGTGCACCGCCGCGCCGAGGTCGCGACACACGGTGGCGGCGGCCTCCACGGCGGCGTCCTCGGCGGCGACGATGAGGTCGAACCCGTTCTTCGCGAACTGCTTCGCCAGCTCCAGCCCGATCCCGCTGGACGCACCGGTGACGACGGCGAGGGGACGGTCGATGGCCACGGTCTCGTCGGAGGTCTGCGTCATGCGTCCTCCGTGCCCACGCCCCGCCCGTCGATGCGTCCCCGGCGCCGGGTCAGGCGCTCGGCCCGAACACCCTCCACTCGGACACGCCCACGGCCGACCACGGTCCCGTCGCGCTCGCCCCGCAGGTGGCCAGGACCGCCCGCAGCGCCGTCGTCGTCACCGGCCCGAAGGTCGTCTCGCTCGGCGCCCCGCGGACGACGGGGTAGCCCGACGACGACGGCACGTCCCGCCACGCCGTGCCGTCGAGGTACTGCAGCCGCCACGACGACGGGGTCGCCACCCCGTCGCCGCAGACCGTCGTGTCCGTCCAGAAGTCCAGGGACGCGCGGGACACCCGCACCGGGGCGGGCCAGGTGTACTGCAGCCACCGGCTCGCGGGCCGGGGCGGCGCGGTCCACGTGCCCCACAGGTCCGTCTGGGCGCCGCCGGCGTAGACGGTCAGCCCGTCGTTGACCGCCCCGACCCGGTTCCACGGGGCGGTGTAGTCCGCCGAGGCCACGGCCGAGCCCTGGCGCGCGACGAGGGTCTGCACGGGCGTGAGGACCCGCCACTCCGAGACGCCGACGGCCGAGGCCGTCCCCGACGCCCCGACGCACGCGGTGAGCACCGCGCGCAGCGCCGTCGTCGTCACCGCACCGAAGCGGACCTCGTTCGTGGCCCCGCGCACGACCGGGTAGCCCGAGGGGGTGGGGACGTCCCGCCAGACGCCCGCGTCGAGGTACCGCAGCCGCCACGACGACGGGGTGGCGACGCCGTCCCCGCACGTCGCGGTGTCGGTCCAGAAGTCGACGGCGACCCGGTCCACCGTGACCGGGGCGGGCCACGTGTACTGCAGCCAGCGGCTCGCGGGCCGCGGCAGCGGCGTCCACGTGCCCCACAGGTCGGTCTGGAGGCCGCCGGCGAAGACGCCGCCCCCGTCGTTCACCGCGGCCACCCGGTTCCACGGCGCGGTGTAGTCGGCGCTCGGCGTCGCCTGGCCGGCGACGTTGACGCCGCCGGACGTCGGCGGCCCACCCGTCGACGCGAGCCCGGCCACGACGTTGAACGAGGAGTCGGCCCGGAAGACCGCGCTGCCGTCGTTCGGCTGGGTGTAGAGGACGAAGCCGGTGTGCCGCACCAGGAGTGCCGGGTCGCGCCAGAGCGCCAGCGTGGTGCCGACGGCGGCGGTCCCGGGGTCCGGCCGGAACGTCGCGTCCGCCGCGAAGCCGGCGCTGCCGTCGTTCGCCCGGGGTCTGAGCTGTCCCGCCTCGCTGCGCAGGTAGAGCCCCGGTCGGCTCACCGACTCCAGCGACACGCCTGCGGCGGAGGCGAGTCCGGGCCGGACGACGAACGAGGAGTCCGCGCGGTCGGCGGCCGACGACGCGGGCCCGACGGGGTCGATCCGGACGACGTCGCCCGCGGTGCGCACGCGGTGGCCCGCGAAGTTCACCGGCTCGAGGCCGACGACGGTCCCGGGCGCGAGCGGGACACCGCGGGAGCCGCCGCCGCCGGGGACGTCGTAGACCGTGACGCGTCCGGCGGCCCCGGTCCGCAGGACGACCATCTGCGAGGCCGACGGCACGCCGGCGCTGTCGACGACGGACAGCAGGTAGGTGCCCGGCGGCACGGTGTCGGCGCTCGCCGGGATCGAGACCGTCACCGAGCCCGCCGTCGCGGCGGTGACCGTCAGCGGGACGCGCCGCTGGTCGGCGTTGTAGGAGTGGGTGACGTTGGCGGCGCTGATGAGCGAGACCGA
>JBQGCR010000847.1:0-2533 GCA_052038585.1 Kineosporiaceae bacterium | reverse complement strand
GCGCCCCGGCCGCCCGGCGGGCCCGTTTCCCCGACCTCGCCGCCGGCTCCTCGGTCGCGACCCCGGACCGGCGCGCCTCGTCGGTGCCCGGCGCGGGCCAGCGCGTGGCGTCCCCGAACCCCGCGCGCGGCGGGCTCTGGGTCCGCAGCGCCCCGAGCGGGTCCAGCCGGGCGCGGTCGCCGCCGGCGCCGGCGACGGGGCCCGCCCACGGCCCCTCGATGACGACGAGCCGCACCCCCGGCTGCTCGAGCCCGCGCAGCACCTGCTCGGTCTCCTCCGCGAGCGCGGCCGGCTGCGGCGGGGCGGCGGGCGGTGCGACGACCTCGCCGGAAGCCCGCAGCGCCTCGACGTACGGGCGCGGGTCGGCGCCCGGCGGGCTCGTCGTCGTCCCCGCCAGCCGGCCGTACCGGACGAGGACGAGCTCCCAGCCGCCGCGCTCGGCCCGCAGCGCCGCCACGACCTCCGGCGTGCGCGCGAGCGGGTCCAGGCGCTGCGCGCGGGCGGCGCCGCGCAGGAAGGCGAGGAGGCGGTCGCGCTGGACGGCGGCCTCCTCGAAGCGCTCCTGCCCCGAGAGGCCCTCGGCACGGGCGAGGACGGCGGCGGTGACGTCCGCCGCGTCCGCCGTCATCGCCCGGTGCAGGCGGCCGACGACGGCGGCGTACTCCTCGACGTCCTGCCCGCCGACGCACGGCGCGCCGCACCGGCCGATCTCGGCGAGCATGCACGCCCTCGCCCCGGCGGCGGGCACCCTGGGCAGCCGCCCGCTGCAGCGCCGCACGGGGAACACGTCGTGCAGCGCCGCGACGGCGTCGTCCGCCGCGGACGACGACGAGAACGGCCCGAGGTAGGCCGCGCCGTCGGGCCGGACCTGCCGGACGACGGACAGCCGGGGGAAGGGCTCGACCGTGAGCTTGACCCACGGGGCGCTCTCCGGCGCGCGCGAGCGGCGGTTGTACCGCGGCTTGTGCTCGGCGATGAGCCGCAGCTCGCGCACCCGGGCCTCGAGCGCGGTCTCGCAGACGATCGGGGTGACGCTCGCGGCGACGGCGACCATCTCGCCCATCCGGCTGCGGGTCTCCGAGGCGGTGAAGTACGAGCGCACCCGGGTGCGGATGTCGACCGACACCCCGACGTAGAGCACGCGCTCCTGCTCGTCCTTGAAGACGTAGACACCCGGCGCGTGCGGCAGGGACTCCGCGAGGTGGCGCTTGCGCCGGGTCGAGGCCGGGACCCGGCTGGAGAAGGTGACGAGCTCCTCGAGCGAGCGGACGCCGATGTTGCCGACCCTCGACAGCAGCGCGTGGAGGACGTCCACGGTGGCCCGGGCGTCGTGCAGCGCCCGGTGGTCCGGCGTCGTCGCCGACCCGAAGAGCCGGGCGAGGGTGGCGAGCCGGTGGTCGCGGGCCTCGTCGCGCGGCACGAGCTGGCGGGCCAGCCGGACCGTGTCGACGACCGTCGGGTCCGGCCAGGGGTGGCCGTGGACCCGGCAGGCGGCCTTGAGGAAGCCGGTGTCGAAGCCGGCGTTGTGCGCGACGAGGACCGCGCCGCGGGAGAACTCGAGGAAGGCCGCGAGCGCCTCGCCGACCCGGGGGGCCCCGGCGACCATCGAGTCGGTGATGCCGGTGAGGACGGCGACGAACGCCGGGATGGGCGCCCCGGGGTTGACGAGGGTCTGGAACTCGCCGAGCACCTCGCCCCCGCGGACCTTCACCGCGCCGATCTCGGTGATCTGCGCGTCGGCGGGGGAGCCGCCGGTCGTCTCGAGGTCGACGACGACGAACGTCACCTGCGACAGCGGGGTGCCGAGCTCGTCGATCGTCGCCTGGACGGCCGTGCGGGGCGTGCGGGGAGCCACGCGTCAGACCGTAGGCGCCGCCACCGACAGGCGGCGGCCCGCCACACCGGCGGCGCCGGGGACGGCACTACCCTCGGACGCGTGACGCTCCCCGCCCCGACGCCGGCGAGCCGCTGGCGCTGCTCCGCCTGCGGCAACCTCACGCGCTTCGACGTCACGCGGCGCTCGCACGTCGTCGAGTTCGTCCACCTCGACCTCGCCGGCCAGGCGCGGGTCGAGTCCCGGGAGGTGCTCGAGGACGTCGTCGAACGGGTCCGCTGCCGCTGGTGCGACCGGGACGACGCCGTCGTCCTCGTCGAGCGGCTCGACGCGGCCGCCGAGGCGGCCGGGCGCGGCGTGGAGGAGGCGGCGCTGGGGGAGGAGCGCGCGTCCGGGTGACGGGCGCCCCGGCCCTGCCCGAGGAGGTCCGCCGCGCCGTCGTGCGCCGGGCCGCCGCGGTCCTCGGCGACCTGCCCGACGCCGAGGTGCCGCCCGCGCTGCGCCGCGTGCGGGCCTTCGCCCCGGCCCGCCGGGCGAGCGCGGGGGCGGCCCTGCTCCTGCCGGCGCTCGAGCAGCCGGTCTTCCGCAGCCGGGTCGCGGCCTCCTGGCGCGCCGACCACCCCGAGCTGGCCCGGCTCGTCGACGACGGCCCCGGCGAGGCCGCGGGCGAGGCCGCGGGCGAGGACGGGACGGACGGCG
>JBQGCR010000846.1:0-4916 GCA_052038585.1 Kineosporiaceae bacterium | reverse complement strand
GCCGCCTCGGCGAACCACCGGGCGGTCCAGCCGGCCGGCGCACCCGCAGGGTCACCCGCGACGACGAGGGTGCGCTCCCCCGGGTCCAGGGCCGTCCCCTGCACGCTGCGGCGCGCCCGGCGCACCTGCGGGACGGGCAGGTCGACGTCCGGCTCGTCGTCGGCCGGCACGAGCGGGTCGGTGAAGCCGAGGTTGAGCTGCACCGGCCCGGGCCGCTCGCCGGCCGCACGCCCGTACGCGGCGGCCAGCGTCGAGCAGAGGGCGGCGAGCGCCGCGGCGGGGTCGGCGGACGCCGTCACGTCGTCGAGGTCGAGCGCCGCGCGCAGTGCGCCGCCGAACAGCCCGGCCTGCAGGTCGCTCGTCTGGTTGGCCCACGTGCCGCGCAGCGCGGGCGGCCGGTCGGCCGAGACGACGACGAGCGGGACGTTGCCGTGGTGCGCCTCGAGCACGGCCGGGTGGAGGTTGGCCACCGCGGTCCCGGACGTCGTGACGACGGCGCCCGCCGCGTGCGACGTCGAGCGCCCGACCCCGAGCGCGGTGAAGCCCGCGACCCGCTCGTCGTGGCGGACGTGCACCATCGGCCCTGCGTGATCACCGACGCGAGGTGCTTGATCACCGACGCCAGGTGCATGATCACCGACGCCAGGTGCATGATCACGGGGGGTGAGGAGGGCGTAGGCGAGGGGGGCGGAGCGGGAGCCGGGGCAGAGGACGACGTGCTCGACGCCGGCGGCCCGCAGCGCGGTGACGGCCAGGCGGGCGAGCAGGGCGGACGGCGTCACCGGCCCATCGTGCCAGCCGCCCCGCCCCCGACCGCCCGCAGGACGTCCGGCCTCGGTGCCGGCCGCAGGCCGCGGGCCCGGCCGGCGACGACGCCGGCGACGAGGGCCGGGTGGAACAGCTCCGCCGGCGACCCCACGAGGTGGTAGACCCGCTGGAGCACCCTGGTCGCCCGCGCGTCACCGCTGCCGGCGAGGTGCCACAGGGCCCGGGCCCACCGGCCGAGCAGCACCTGGTCCGGCCGCTGCCGGCCCTCGCTCGTCGGGAAGCGCAGGTCCTCCCCCGTCGCGATGGCCCACGGCAGGTCGGCGAGCCGGGCGACCCGGCGCTGGAGCGCCCTGCCGACCGGGCGGCCTCGCCGCAGGTGGTCGCGCAGCAGGACGGCCTCGCAGGCGGCGACCGTGACCCCCTGGCCGTACACCGGGTCGAACGCGCACACGGCGTCGCCGACGGCGAGCAGCCCGTCCGGCCAGCCGCGCAGCCTCTCGTAGCGGCGCCGCACGTTGGCCGTCTGCCGGTGGACGTGGACGTCGCCGTCCGGCACGAGCGCGGCCGCGACGTCGGCGAGCGCCGGGTCGGGCAGCGTCGAGAGGAAGGCCTCGAACCCGGCGACGTCCCGCGGCGGCCGGTGCTCGCCGACCCCCGACGCGCAGACGAGCCAGGCACCGTCCTCGACCGGCAGGGCGAGCCCACCGCGGTTCGTCCCCGGGTGCAGGGCGAGGACGACGCCCGTCGCGACGCTGCCGCGGTACCGGCGCGTCGCGTAGCCGAGCCGCGCGTCGACCGTCTCGGTCCGGACCGGCGGCAGGCCGAGCGCGGTGAGCCAGTCCGGCAGCCGCGACGTGCGGCCGGACGCGTCGACGACGACGTCCCCGTCCACCGACCCGCCGCCCGCCAGGCGCACGGACCACGTCCCGGGCCGGTCGAGCCCGACCGCCCGGCCGGTGACGACGGCGACGCCGGGCAGCGCGAGCACCCGGCCGCGGACGACCGCCTCGAGCGCCGGCCGGGTCAGCGACACGACGTCGAACCCGCCGTCGCCGGGCCGCGCCCAGCCGTGCTCGGACAGCCACGGCAGCCGGCCCGTGTCGACGACGACGCCGCCGCGGGCGACGAGGTCCTGGCGCAGGCCCGGCAGCAGGTCCTGCGCCGCGAGCAGCCCGCGGTGGAGGAAGACGTGCGGCTGGGTCCCCTGCGGCACGCCCGCGCGGGGGCCGTCCCCGTCGAGCGCGTCCCGCTCGACGAGCGTCACGGTGGCCCCGGCCCCCTGCGCCGCGGCGGCGGCGAAGAGCCCGGCCAGGCTCGCCCCGAGGACGACGACGTGCATGCGGCACCACCCCTTCCGGCGATGGTGTCAGGCGCGGGCGTCCTGCGGCCGGCTCCGGAGAAGTTCGTGGCACCGCAGGAGACGGTCGCGCCACCACGCCTGCCGGTCGGCCGGGGCCGCGAGGCGGGTCAGGGCCTCGTCGTCGACGTCGACCGGACCGACGGGCAGCGCGCCGCCGACGGGGACGAGCGGGCGGACGGCGACGTCGTCGGCGAGGAGCGAGACCGTCCCGAGGCCGCACGCGTAGGGCAGGTCGGGCAGGGCTGCGGCCAGGGCGACGCCGGCGGCGATCCCGACCGAGGTGTCGAGCGCGGAGGAGACGACGACGGGCAGCCCGTGGTCGGCGCAGAGCCGGCCGCAGACCTCGAGCGCGGCGCCGACCCCGCCGAGCGGGGCGACCTGGACGACGACGACGTCGGCGGCCCCCGCGACCGCGACGCGCAGCGGGTCCTCGGCCTTGCGCACGCTCTCGTCGGCGGCGACGGGCACGTCGATACCGGCCCGGGCGAGCGCGACCCGCAGGGCGCGCAGGTCCGCCACCGACGCGCACGGCTGCTCGGCGTACTCCAGCCCGAACGGCGCGAGCCGGGCGAGCACCGACACCGCGGTGGCGACGTCCCACGCGCCGTTCGCGTCGACCCGCACCCGGCCCGCGGGGCCCAGCACGGACCGGACGGCCGCGACGCGGTCGACGTCGTCGTCCGCGGTCTGCCCCCGCTCGGCCACCTTGACCTTCGCCGTCGTGCACCCGGGGAACCGGGCGAGCACGCCGGGCACGGCGTCGGCCGCGACTGCGGGCACGGTCGCGTTGACCGGGACGAGGTCCCGGACGGGGGCGGGGTGACCCGCCCAGGCCGACCCGACGGCCGCGGCGAGCCAGCGGGAGGCCTCGGCGTCGTCGTACTCGGTGAACGGCGCGAACTCGCCCCAGCCGGCCGGGCCGCGCACGACCACGGCCTCGCGGACGTCGATGCCGCGGAAGCGGACCCGCAGCGGGACGGCGACGACGTGGGCGCGGGCGAGGAGGTCGTCGGCGTCGGGCAGCACGGCCCCAGTCTCGGCGCTCAGGAGACGACGAGCGCGACGAGGGCCTTGTCGTCGTGCCGCTTCGTCCGCGGCCAGCGCCGCCCGTCCGGGTCGGTGAGCTCGGCGGCGTGGACGGCGTCGACGACGGCCGCGGCGCCCTCGGTGCGCACGCGGTGGACGAGGCCGGGCCAGTCGAGCGTGCCGTAGTCGGTCACGGCGGCGGACACCCCGTCGCTCATGACCGCCACCGCCGCGACGTCGGCCACCGGCCAGGACCGCCGGACCGCCTGCGCCGCCGCCTCGGGCACCGCACCGGCCACCCAGAAGCCGCCGTCGCGGTTGCGCACGCTCCGCTCGACCTCCTGCACCTGCGCGACGAGCGCGTCGAGCCCGGCGCCGAAGCCGTTGCCCTCGGCGAGGTGCCGGCGGTAGCGCGCGCGGACCTGCGCGCCGACGGGCTCGAGCCGGCGGTCCTCGACCACCGCGACGCCGCCGTCGGCGAGGGCGACGACGACGGGGCTGTCGCCGAGGACGAGGACGTCGAGCGTCGTCGCGTCCCACCGCACGAGCGACGCCGTGCTGTACGGGGACCGCTCGGGGTCCAGGCCGAAGGCGTCGCGCACCTGCGCGATCGCGTCGGCGAGGACGTCGGCCAGGTCGTGGCCCCGCGCGGGCAGCCGGGCGGCGAGCGCGCTGCCGAGCGTGCGGGCGTACCAGCCGCCGTCCTGGGCGGGGTCCTGGGGCAGCCACGACGTCGCCCCGTCGAGGACGGCGACGGCGCCGTCGAGCACGACCACCTGGTCCTGGTTCGTGGCGCGGTCACCGCGCCGGGTGGCCGTCGACAGCGTGCAGTCCACGTGCGCTCCTCGGCTCGTCCGGACCTGACTCGCGGGGATCCTAGGGGGCTCGCCTATCCTCGCGCCGTGACGGAGCAGCCGAACGCCCCCGTGTCCGCGATCTTCGACCCGACGGCGTGGGAGCCGGTGGCGGGGTTCGCGTTCACCGACATCACCTACCACCGCTGCGTGCTCGACGGCCCGGCCCGCGGCACGGTCCGGATCGCGTTCGACCGGCCGCACGTGCGCAACGCGTTCCGGCCGCACACGGTCGACGAGCTCTACCGCGCGCTCGACCACGCGCGGATGACGCCGGACGTCGGCTGCGTCCTGCTCACCGGCAACGGCCCGAGCGCCAAGGACGGCGGCTGGGCGTTCTGCTCCGGCGGCGACCAGCGGATCCGCGGCCGCTCCGGCTACCAGTACACCGAGGTCGACGACGACGGCGTCCCCGGCGAGACCGTCGACACGGTCGACGAGGCGCGGGTCAAGGCCGCCGGCGGCCGGCTGCACATCCTCGAGGTGCAGCGGCTCATCCGGACGATGCCGAAGGTCGTCGTCGCCGTCGTCAACGGCTGGGCCGCCGGCGGCGGGCACAGCCTGCACGTCGTCTGCGACCTGACGATCGCCAGCCGCGAGCACGCCCGCTTCAAGCAGACCGACGCCGACGTCGGCTCGTTCGACGCCGGCTACGGCTCGGCCTACCTCGCGAAGATGGTCGGGCAGACGTTCGCCCGCGAGATCTTCTTCCTCGGCCGGACCTACTCCGCCGAGCCGATGCACGCCATGGGCGCGGTGAACCTCGTCGCCGACCACGCCGACCTCGAGGAGGTCGCCCTCGAGGTGGCCGCCGAGGTCAACGGCAAGTCCCCGACGGCGCAGCGGATGCTGAAGTTCGCCTTCAACCTCACCGACGACGGCCTGATGGGCCAGCAGGTCTTCGCCGG
>JBQGCR010000845.1:0-1735 GCA_052038585.1 Kineosporiaceae bacterium | reverse complement strand
GCGACCGGCTCCGCGTCCGGCTCCGCGTCCGGCTGGGGCGCGGGCTCCGGGTCCGGCTCGGGCTGCGGCTCGGGCTGCGGCTCGGGCTGCGGCTCGGGCTGCGGCTCGGGCTCCGACTCGGCGGCGGCCGGAGGCTCGGTGTCCGGCGTCACGTCCGTCTCGTCCGCCACGGGCGCGGGCGCCGCCTCGGACGTCGGCGCGGCGTCGGTGCGCACGGGGATCCCCGTCGCGGGGGTGCGGAGCTGCTCGACGAGCTCGGCGAGGATCTCCTCGGCGGACTGGTCACGGTGCCGCGCCGACGAGGCGCTCGGGTCGGGATCGGTCACGTCACGCTTCCAGTCGAATGTCCGGGCCGGGTGCTCGTCTCGGGCGGTGTGCCGCCGGGATCCCCTTCCCCGGCTCAGGCGTGCCAATCCTGCCAGACGGGACCGCGGGGCCGGTGGTGCCTAGGCTGGCCCCATGAGCCAGCCCGCACCGGAGTACCCCCCGGCGTCCCGCGACGACGTCGTCGACGTCCTCTTCGGGCACGAGGTCCCCGACCCCTACCGCTGGCTCGAGGACGCCGGGTCCGAGCGCACGCAGGCGTGGTCGGCCGCCCAGGACGACCTGTACGCCGCCCACCTCGAGGGCTGGCCGCTCGTCGGCCACTTCGCCGACCGGCTGCGCACGCTGCTGGCCGGCGGCGTCGTCGGCGTCCCCGTCTGGCGCGGCGGGCGGCGCTTCTTCGTCCGCCGCGAGGGCACGCAGGAGCACGGCGTCCTCCTCGTCCGCGAGCCGGACGGCAGCGAGCGGGCGCTCGTCGACCCCGTGGCCCTCGACCCGAGCGGCGCGACGACGCTCGACGCGTGGAACCCCAGCCGGGACGGCGCGCTGCTCGCGTACCAGGTCAGCGAGGGCGGCACCGAGGAGAGCGTCCTGCGGGTGCTCGACGTGACGAGCGGCGAGGTCGTCGACGGCCCCGTGGACCGGGCCCGGTACTCCCCCGTCGCCTGGCTGCCCGACGGGTCGGCGTTCTACTACGTGCGGCGCCTGCCGCCCGAGGCCGTGCCGGAGGACGAGCAGCAGTACCACCGGCGGGTGTGGCTGCACCGGGTCGGCACGAGCCCGGACGACGACGTCGAGATCTTCGGCGCCGGGCTCGACCTGACGAACTACTACGGGGTCTCGGTGAGCCGCGACGGCCGCTGGCTCGTCGTCTCGGCCGCCGCCGGCACCGCACCCCGCAACGACGTCTGGCTCGCCGACCTCGAGGCGTCCGGTCCGGCCGCCCCCGCGCTCGTCGGCGCCGTGAGCGGGCTCGACGCCCGCACCGGGATGGGCGTCGGGCGCGACGGGCGGCTCTACGTCGCGACCGACCTCGACGCCCCGCGCGGCCGGCTCGCCGTCGCCGACCCCACGGCGCCGCAGCCCGAGCACTGGCGGGACCTGCTCGCCGAGGACCCCGAGGCGGTCCTCGAGGACTTCGCGGTGCTCGACGGCCCGGCGCTCGGCGAGCGCCGGCTGCTCGTCGCCTCGTGGACCCGGCACGCCGTCGGCGAGATCAGCGTCCACGACCTCGCGACGGGCGAGCGGCTGCCGGGGGCGCTCGGCGCCGTGCCGCTGCCCGGCCCCGGCACCGTGGGCGGCCTCATGTCCCGCCCCGAGGGCGGCCACGAGCTGTGGTTCAGCTTCACCGACCAGACGACGCCGCCCCACGTGCACCGCTTCGACGCGCTCGCCCACCTCGCGGGCGAGC
>JBQGCR010000844.1:0-8878 GCA_052038585.1 Kineosporiaceae bacterium | reverse complement strand
GGCTTGGCTCGCGTCGGCATCTGGCGTGGCCGACCTTCCGTTTCTCACCACCGGGGCTTGACCTGCAGTGATGCGCTCCTGAGAGGTCTGTTCGGATCTTCTGGGCGTCTCCTGGGCGAGAATCACCGCGACCCGTCGGCGCTGGCCGTGGCTACCCGGACTGCGCGCTCCCGGTTCACCTCCACGGTCCGTGGAGGTCGATGGTGATGTCGATGAGTTCGATCGCTCCGTCGGGTGCTTGCTGGCCGACGACGGCAACCATCGGTACGAGCCGTCCGGCGGCGATGAGGAGCCGGTACTCGGGACGGCCGGGGAACTGCTGGGGCAGGTCGTCCCAGCCGGTGGCGAATCTCTCGATGATCGCCAGCAGCTCGTAGGCCTCGAACTCTGCTGAGGTCGGCTCGTCGTTCGGGCCGCGTTCGTCGCCGAGCTGGGCGTCGATGAGGGCGAAGAAGTCAGGGGTCGCGCGGACAGTCCGCCGCTCAGCCACCGGTGAGTGGGGCGGTCAGGACGCGGTGCCGCGAAGCCGGACCTCGCGCTCGAGAACCCGCTGCCGCTGAGCCTCCAGGGCCGGCTGGAACTCGGCAGGCACCTGGTCCAGGTCGTAGATGATCGAGTCCTCGAACGACTGGGCGCGTTCGGCGGGTGTCATGGCCTCGATCTCGCTCACGGTGATGACCCGCCGCATGATGCACCTCCTGCCCGCGCCGATCCTGTCGACGCTTCCAGGGTAGCCGGGAGGGCCGACAGCCACGAGGACTCGCACGTCCAGGTCGAGGCAGCCTGGCGTCGATTCCGTTGAGTTAAGCATCGGGCACGCACAGCATGGGCGAGGACGTTGAGTCGCGTTGACGCCCCGGGTCTTCCGGATCGCCGGTCACAGACGGCGGGTCCTGTCGTCCAACAAGCTGTGGCCGAGGGACGGCCGCTGGAGGAGGACCGACATGACCGTCACGCAGACCTGCACCCTGGCCGTCAGCATTGACGCCCCGTTCGACGCCGTCGTGGCCGACCTTGCCGACCCGAGCGCGCACCCTCGGTGGGCGCGGGAGTTCTTCGCCGGGGACGCCGTCCCTGGCGACGAGCCCGGTGAGGTGCGGGTCCAGGTGCCCATGATGGGCGGTCTGGTGCGGATGCGGGTCGACGCCGTCCGCGACCTCGGCGTCCTGGACCTCTACCTGGCGCCCGAGGGCGCACCGTATGGTCCTGCCGTGCCGATCCGCGTGCTGCACAACGGCGACGGCGCCGACGTGCTGTTCACCCTCAGCCGCGCTCCGGGCATGCCGCAGGAGGCGTGGGACGCCGGGACCGCGTCGATGGCACGCGAGCTCGACGCGCTCAAGGACCGGCTCGAGATCCGCCGCGACGGCGGCGTCCCGCAGCCGGGGGAGGCGTGACCCCGCAGGAGCGGGGTGAGCGGGCCGAGCACCTCGGGCTGCTCGCCCGCCGCGCGCAGGACGGCGACCGGGCGGCACTCGAAGGCCTGCTCGCCGGGGTCCGCGACGACGTCTACCGGCTCGCGCTGCGGATGACCGGCCGCCCGGCGGACGCCGAGGACGCCACCCAGGAGGTCCTCGTCAAGGTGCTGACCCGCCTGGGCGGGTGGCGCGGCGAGGCCAGGGTCACGACCTGGGTGCACCGGGTCACGGTCAACCACCTGCTCGACCGGCGCCGGTCGGCGATGGAGCAGGTGCCGATGAGCTTCGACGAGTTCGGCCGGGACCTGCTCGACGGCCTGGCCGCACCGAACTCGGCCGACCCCGTTCAGGAGGTGCTGCTGACCGAGGTCCGGCTGGGCTGCACGATGGCGATGCTGCTGTGCCTGGACCGCGAGCACCGGATTGCGTACATCCTCGGCGAGCTCCTCGACGTCCCCGGCGAGGACGCCGCCTGGATCTGCGACGTCTCCCACGACGTCCACCGCAAACGCCTGTCCCGCAGCCGGTCCCGGGTCCGGGAGTTCATGAGCGCGCACTGCGGGCTCGTCGACGCCACGGCGCCGTGCGGCTGTGCGCGCCGTGCCGGCACCGCCGTCCGGCTCGGCCGCGTTTCGCCCACCCGCCCAGCGCTTGCCGGTCACCCGGTGAGTGACGTGGGGGAGCTGCGGCGCCTCGCCGACGCCGCGGACGCGCTGACCGCCGAGGCCGCAGTGATGCGGGCGCACCCGGACTACGCCGCGCCCGAGGCTCTCGCGGACGGGCTGCGGGCCCTGCTCGACCGTTCCGACCTCGTCCGGGCCGTCGTCCGGACCCCACCGCAGACCTGACTCGTTCTTCGGCTGCAGCCGCTACCCCGCGCCGCAGCGAGAGCCGTTCCCTGATCGGGAATCGCCGGACCGGTTCCGGTCGGCGCACGCTGCCGGGATGGAGATGACAGCGCAGGTCCGCATCGAGGTCCCCGCCGCGGAGGCCTGGGACGTGGTCGGTACCCGGTTCGGTGACATCGCCGCGTGGGCGGCTCCGATCACCGCCTCGTCGATGGACCGCCCGGTGGCGGCTGCGGGTGCGATCCGTACGTGTCAGGTCAGTGGGTTGGGTCCGCTGGGAGACATGGTCGTTCGTGAGCGTCTCCTGGCGTTCGATGACGCGGGCCGGTCTCTGACGTACGCCGCCGTCGACGGGATGCCGCGGTTCGTCCGCCGTGCCACCAACCGGTGGACGGTCGAACCGGACGGCGCGAGCGCGTGTGTCGTGCGGACCCGGGCCGTCCTGGACCTGGTCTGGTGGATGCGTCCGGCGGCGCCGTTCGTGGCTGCCCGGCTGCGGCGCGAAGGCATGGCGGTGCTCGACGAGCTCGCCCACCACCTGCAAGCGGGACGGCCGCACCCGCGCAAGGCCGTCTCGTCCGCTGCGGCCAGGGCGGCGACGGGGACGGCGACGAGGACGGCGGGGCCGCCTACCGTGGAGCGATGAACGACAGCGTGACAGGCGCCGACGCGGGGCTGGGCGGGGTGGACGTCGACACGAGTCCGTTCGGGCGCCGGGTGCGGTACTGGCGCAGTGCCCGCGGGATGTCGCAGCTGGACCTGGCGTCGGCGGCCGGGACGACGAGCCGGCACCTGTCGTTCTGCGAGACCGGACGGTCCCGGCCCGGCCGGGACCTCGTGCTGCGGCTCGCGGACGTCCTCGCCGTCCCGGTCCGCGACCGCAACGACCTGCTCGAGGCCGCCGGCCTGCCGCCCGCCTACCCGGCGCGGCCGCTGGACAGCCCTCAGCTCGCTCCGGTGCGCCGCGTCCTGGATCAGGTGCTCGCCGCGCACGACCCCTACCCGGCGTGGGTGCTAGGGCGCGGGTTGGCCGTCGTCGACGCCAACCAGGCGGCCCGCGCCCTGTTCCCCGGCGTCGTCGGCCTGACGTCGCAGCAGTTCGTCGACCTCTGGTTCGGCCCCGGTCCGCTCGCGGACCGGCTGGTCAACCGCGCCGAGGTCCTGCGCGCCGGCCTGGCGCAGCTGCGGCGAGAAGCCTGGGCCACCGGAGACCCCGAGATGCTGACCGCCCTGGCCCGCGCCAGAACCCTTGCAGTGCAGACACTCTCCGACACCGGCGACGACAGCACCGAAGGATGGCACCCGAGCGACAGCCCGGTCAGCTGCCCCGTCCTGTCGATCGGCGGCCACGTCATCCGGACCGTCTCGACGGTCATGCGCTTCGACACCGCCGTGGAGGTCACGACGTCCGAGCTGCGTGTCGAGCTGATGTACCCGGCCGACGCCGACAGCGACCGGGCGCTCCGAACGATCGTCACGGAAGCGGCCGAGGCGGCACGCGCCGGGAACGGCGGTCGCCTGCCGCCCGGCTGAGGCAGGATGGCGCTCCGCGACCGTGCGGCACCGCAGCCGCGGCGCGGGTGGAGGCAGCCATGGCCGTCGACGTCGTCAGCGAGGCCGTCCTGGAGCACCCCCGCGAGGTCGTCGCCGCGTTCGCCGGGGACCCGACGAACGCCCCGCGGTGGTACGCCAACATCGACGAGGTGGCGTGGCTGACCCCGCCGCCGCTGGCGGTCGGGTCCCGGATGGCGTTCCGAGCGCGGTTCCTCGGCCGGGTCCTGGAGTACACCTACGAGGTCGTCGACCTCGATCCCGGACGCCGGCTCGTGATGCGCACCGAGCAGGGCCCGTTCCCGATGGAGACCACCTACTCCTGGGACGACGCCCGGGCAGGAACCGACGGCCGGGCGCGGACCCGGATGGTCCTGCGCAACCGCGGTGAACCGGCTGGGTTCGGCGCTCTCACCGCGCCCGCGCTCTCGGCGGCCATGCGGCGCGCCAACCGCAAGGACCTGGCGCGGCTCGCGGAGGTGCTCGGTCGTGCTTGACACCGCTGCACGCCGTATTCAAGGATTCTCTTGATTAAGGAAACCCTTGAAGGAGGATGGCGTGGGACCGGTGGAGCTGTTCGAGGCGGCGGCGTCGCGTGCGGTCGCCCTGGCCGAGAACGTGCGTGACGAGCAGCTGGCCGACCCGACGCCGTGCGCGGAGTGGGACGTCCGGGCGCTGCTGGACCACCTGCGGGGCGGGCCCGCCTACCTGCTCGCCGCCGCGGGTCATGACGTCGATGCTGCCGCCTCGTACCGGACGACCGTCGAGCAGTGCCTGAGCGTGCTGCGGGGGACCGGGGTGTTGGAGCGGCGCTGCCTGTCGCCGCTGGGTTTCGAATGGTCCGTCGGTGAGGCCGCAGCCGGCACGTTCATGGACCAGCTCGTCCACTCGTGGGACCTGGCGGTCGCGACCGGGCAGGACCGCGCTCTCGACCCCGCGCTGGTCGACGCCTGCGTGGCGATGTTCCTCCCGGACATGCCCGAGCGTGGCCGGGCCGGCGGTCTGGTCGGCCCGGCGGTGCCGGTCGGGCCCGACGCGTCGGCGCAGGACCGGCTGCTGGGGGCGATGGGCCGGACGCCGTGACCCCGGCGAGCGGCGACGGAACACGGGACGATGGAGCACGGGGTGATGGGCTCGAGGAGGCCGTCCGCGCGATGGGTCACCCGGGTCGGCGGGCGATGCTCGCGCTGGCCCGGGACGGCGAGCGGACCGCCACCGAGCTCGCCGGGGCTGCGGGACTGTCCCCGGCCGCTGCCAGCCCGCACCTGAAGCTCTTGCGGCAGACGGGGTTGCTGCACGTCCGGGTGGACGCCCAGCGCCGCCTGTACCGGGTCGACTTCGCGCGCCTGGCGCAGGTCCGCGCCGTCCTCGACGAGGTCTGGGGCGACGCGCTCGAACGGCTCCGGGCCGTCGCCGAGCAGGACGAGGCGACCGACCGCCATCACGGCCGCCGGTCCCGCCGCGATCTGCGCGCCGGGACGGACGGATGACCGCCGAGCCCGACGGACGCTCGCACGCCGGGCTCGGCGTCCGGCTCGTCGACCGCGCGCTGGTCATCGACGCCCCGCCCGAGCGCGTCTACACACTCCTGACGACGGCCGACGGGCTGGTGCGGTGGATGGCCCCGGAAGCGGACGTCCACCCCGCCGGCGCCCGGGTCGTCACCAGGCAGCACCCCCACCGCGACAGGGTGTCCGGCCGCTTCGTCGAGCTCGTCCCGAACCGGCGCGTCGTCTTCACCTACGGCTGGGACCGCGACGACGTCGGCATCCCGACCGGATCCACCACCGTCGAGATCACCCTGACGGCACTGCCCGGCCCGACCGGCTCGCGCACCGAGCTCCGCCTCGTCCATCGCGGCCTGTCCGGGCCGATGGCGACCGCCCATGACGGCGGCTGGGGCAACTACCTCGCGCGCCTCGCGGCCGTGGCGGAGCGGCGCGACCCGGGCCCCGATCCGCTGGCGCACCAACGCGTCCCAAGTGCCGGGAACGCCGCGCCCAGAGACGACCTGTGATGAGCATCGACGAGGCGCACGCCCTGTGGGAGAAGGTCGCGGGCCCGCTCAGGGTCATACCGGGTGTGACGGGCTCGACGATGATGGGCCTGCCCTGCCTACGGCTGTCCGGCGCCTTCTTCGCCGCCTGGGACCGCCGCACCGGCGACCTGCTCGTCAAGCTCCCCGCCGTCCGCGTCACCGACCTCGTCGATGCCGGCCGCGCCCGCCCCTTCGCCCCGGCCGGGCGCCGGTTCCGGGAGTGGGCAGCCGTCCCGCCCGACGACCCCGGAGCCTGGGTGGCACTGCTCGACGAAGCCCTCGGCCACGTCCGTGCCGACGCGGCCCCGTGAACCCTGGGAACCCTCGACAACACTTCACTACTCGGTTAATGTTCACCGCGAGGTGAACCATGGATGCGCGGGTGAACGATGCCGATGACCGTGCCGATGACCGTGCCGATGACGGGCTCGACCAGGTGCTCATCGCCCTGGCCAACCCCCATCGCCGCGCCATCGTCCACCTCGTCGGCCTGCAGCCGTGGGCCGTCAACCAGCTCGCCACGCAGCGCGGGCTCTCGCTGCCCGCCATCCACAAGCACATCTCGATCCTCGTCGATGCCGGCCTCGTCACCCGGCACAAACGCGGCCGCACGACCTACCTCACCCTCGGCCGCCCGCCCCTGAAGCGACTGCAGGACTGGCTCGGCCAGTTCCACACCTACTGGGGCAGTGACCAGGCCACCTACGAGAACTATGCGAGTCACCTCGGGATCGACCTCGGCGACCCCGATCCCACGACACCTGATGCCGGGTGACCGGCCCCCGACCCATGGAGCAGACCATGAAGAAGTTCCTCGTCCTCACGTACGGCTACACCACCCCCACGCCCGAGGTGCAGAACGCGTGGGGCGCGTGGTTCGCCTCCGTCGGCCCTCACCTCGTCGATCCCGGCAGCCCCTTCGGCCGCGGTGTGGAGGTGACGGCGAACGGGCGCGCCGACCTCGACCTGACGTCGCCGTCTCCGCTCGTCGGCTACTGCATCCTCAACGCCGACAGCCTCGAGGCCGCCGAGGAGCTCGTCGCCGGCATGCCCGTCATCGACAGCGTTCGGGTCTACGAAGCCCACTCCATGTGACACGACGCGGCCCGCGCCTGGGTCGGTCACGCAAACCCGGCGGCCGCGGAGGCCGCTCCCGGCTCGTGGGCAAGGAAACCGGGCGTCATCCGCCCTGCCCGAGTCCCCATGCTCGACTGCATCGTCGAACAGGGGCGTGCGGCGTGGTGCGCGTCTCGATGATCCGCTGTCGGGTCCGGCGTCGTGCCCCACGACGGGTGCGAGCGGAGTGCGTCAGGCCGCCCGCCATGTCGCGAGGAGCCGGTCGACGCAGCCGGCGAGCCGGGCGTGGACGTCGGGGTCGGCCTCGCCCTTGGCGCGCACCCAGGTGCCCAGCACGAGTGTCGCCAGGAGGTCGGCCCGCCCGGCGAGATCGTCATCAGCGATCTGTCCGTCGTCTGCTGCCTGCTCCAGGGCGGTGACGAACGCGACGCGCAGCCGCGCTGCGTAGCGGACGGCGCGTTCCTGCATGCCGGGCCGGGATGCGCCGAGCTCGGTGAGGCTGTTCGTCATGAGGCAGCCGCGGGCGACCTCCGCCGGATTCGTCCCGGCGCGGTCGGCGATCATCGCGAAGAACCCTCGGATCGCGGCCAGGCCGCCCTGGCCGGACTCGAGATCGGCCAACATCCAACCGATCACGCGCTCCTCGTACAGGTCGAGCGCCTCGCGGAACAGACCGTCCTTGCTGCCGAATGCGCCGTACAGGCTGGACCGGCTCAGGCCGGTCGCACCGGTGAGGTCGTCGAGCGAGGTCGCCTCGTAGCCCAGGCGCCAGAACGTGGCCATCGCCGCGGCGACGACATCGGGGCGGGAGAACGCAGCAGGACGAGCCACGACCCCATCCTAGACCCATTGCGGAATGATCAGTCCAGAACTATTGTGGACCGAACAGTCCAGAACCTCGACACCGGGAGACACCCTTGGCGAGCATCGTCCGCGAGTTCACCGTCGCCACACCTGCCGCTGACGTCTGGGCCGCCGTGGCCGACGTCGGCGCCGTCAACCAGCTGATCGACTACCTCGGTGAGGTCACCGTCGACGGGGACGTCCGAAGCTGCCGGCTCGGCGACGCCGGAACCCTCGAGGAGCTCATCGTCAGCCTCGACCACGACGTCCGCCGACTGGCCTACACGATCCAGTCGTCGCCCTTCGGCTTCGCCCACCACCACGCCTCGATGCAGGTGACCGCGGTCGATCGCGGCACCAGCCGCCTCACCTGGATCACCGACATCGCCCCGGACCCCCTTGCCGAGGGCGTCACCGAGCCGATCGACGCGGCCGTCGCCTCGATCCAGCGGCACTTCGCCTGAGCCGACTCCCGCACCTCTGAAAGGACAACGATGAAGATCACCGTCACCAGCACGGCGGAGCTGGCAGCCCCCGCCGACCGGGCGTGGTCCATCCTCGCCGACGAGTTCGAAACCGTGTCCCACTGGGCCAGCACGATCCCCGCCTCGGGCCACAACCCGCTCGCCGGCCCCGCCCGGGACGGCGCCCCGACCGCAGGCCGGTCCTGCACCATCCCGGGCTTCGGGGTCACCGACGAACGCTTCACCCATTTCGACGCGGCGCGTCGCACGTTCACCTACTCCGTCAAGGCCACCAAGATGCCCGGCTTCGTCAAGGGCGTCACCAACACCTGGACGGTCGACCACCTCGGCAGCGGCCGTAGCAAGGTCACCAGCACCGCCACCGCCGAGGTGGCCGGACTCCTCGGCCGCCTCGCCGCACCGATGATGCGGATGCAGTTCGCGCGCACCCTGCGCCCGACCCTGGCAGACCTCAAGGTCTACGCCGAGACCGGCCGGGTGTCCGCACGCAAGTCACGCGCCACACGGCAGCCCTCCGCCGCCTGATCGACACAGTGACGTCACCCGGGGACGGGCGCGTCCCGTCCCCGGGTGACGCCCGGTTACCCCACGGTCGCCGGCGGACCCACGTCGGACGAA
>JBQGCR010000843.1:0-2031 GCA_052038585.1 Kineosporiaceae bacterium | reverse complement strand
CGACGACGCTCGCGACGTACTCGAACGCGAACGCCAACAGCTCGTACGTGCAGAAGTCCTTCAACCTGCTGCCCTACAAGGGCAAGGCCGTGACGGTGAAGTTCACCGCCACCGAGGACTCCTCGCTGCAGACCTCGTTCGTCGTCGACGACACCGCGGTGTCCGTCGGCTGACCGACCCCTGCACCAGCGGTGGGGGGGGGGGCGCCCGCGGGGGGGGCGCCCGCCCCCACCGCTTCCCCCCAGACCGCCGCGCCGCGCGCGGCCCCTCCACGCAGGAGAGACCATGTCCACCCGTCTCCTCGCCGGCTCCGTGCTGGCCGCCGCCCTCACCGCCTCCGTCCTCGGGGCCGTGCCCACGGCCTCCGCCGCCCCCACCCCGCGTCCCGACGCCTCCCGCGCCGCCGAGCAGCGCGCCTCCGCCGACACCGGCCGGGCCCTCGGCCTCGCCGCCGACCAGGGGCTGACCGTCCGCTCGGTCCTCACCGACGCCGACGGCACCCGCCACGTCCGCTACGACCGCACCCTCGCCGGGCTGCCGGTCGTCGGCGGGGACCTCGTCGTGGCCAAGGGCCGTGACGGCGCCGTGCGCGCCGAGCGCTTCGCGGCCGGCCGCACCCTCTCGCTGCCGACGCGCACCCCGTCCGTCGCGAAGGCCGCTGCCGAGGCCACGGCGCGCGGCGCCGCCGGGTACCACGCCGACAGCACCACCAGCGAGCTCGTCGCCTACGCCGCCTCCGGCACCCCCCGCCTCGCGTGGCAGGTGACGACCACCGGCGTCCGCTCCAGCCAGACCCCGAGCCGGCTGCGTACCTGGGTCGACGCCCGCACCGGCCGCGTCATCGACAGCGCGGAGAGCATCGTCGAGGGCACGGGCAACACCCAGTACAGCGGGTCGGTCACCCTCAACACGACGGGCAGCGCGGGTGCCTACCGCCTGCGCGACACCCTGGGCAACTACACGACCGACCTCAACGGCGCGACGACGGGGACGGGCACCGAGTTCACCGACGCCGACGACGTCTGGGGCACCGGCGCCGTCAGCAGCCGGCAGACCGCCGCCGCGGACGCCCAGTGGGGCGCGCAGGAGACCTACGCGTTCTACAACGACGTGCTGGGCCGGGCCGGGATCTGGAACAACGGGACGGGCGCCCGCAGCCGGGTCCACTACGGCAACGCGTACGTCAACGCCTTCTGGGACGGCACGCAGATGACGTACGGCGACGGCACCAACAACGCCAAGCCGCTGACGAGCATCGACGTCGCTGGCCACGAGATGAGCCACGGCGTCACCGAGAACACCGCCGGGCTGAACTACCGTGGCGAGTCCGGTGGCCTCAACGAGGCCACCTCGGACATCTTCGGCACCGCCGTCGAGTGGTACGCCGGCACGGCCGCCGACCCGGGCGACTACCTCATCGGCGAGAAGATCGACATCAACGGCAACGGCACCCCGCTGCGCTACATGGACAAGCCGAGCCGGGACGGCCGCAGCGCCGACTGCTGGAGCAAGTCGGTCGGTCGCCTCGACGTGCACTACTCCTCGGGCCCGCTCAATCACTGGTACTACCTGCTCTCCGAGGGGTCCGGCGCGAAGACCGTCAACGGCGTCGCCTACAACAGCCCGACCTGCGACGGGTCGACGGTGACCGGCGTCGGCCACCAGGTCGCCGAGAAGATCTGGTACCGCACGCTGAGCACGAAGCTCGTCTCGAGCAGCAACTACGCCTCGGCCCGTGAAGGTGCCGTCGCCTCCGCCAAGGAGCTCTACGGCCGCGGCAGCGCGCAGTGCCTCGCCGTCGAGAAGGCGTTCTCCGCCATCGCCGTCAAGCAGGGCGCCCAGACCTGCAGCAACTGACGACCCGGCATCCCGACCGGCGCGTCCTCCTCGCGGAGGGCGCGCCGGTCGCCGCGTCGACGGCCCGGTCGGCGTGAGATTCCCCCCATCGGACGCCTCGGGTTCGGCGCTGCGACACGGCGCGGATACGCTGCCCTGCGGACCACTTTCGCCGACAGTGAGGACGGATCGCCT
>JBQGCR010000842.1:0-7633 GCA_052038585.1 Kineosporiaceae bacterium | reverse complement strand
GCGTCGACGACGGCGAGGCCCGTGAGCAGCGGGACCCAGCCCCAGCGGCGCGCCGGCGCCTGCGGGCGGAGCAGGACGCTCACGGCGACCGACGCCCGCGGCGGGGCGGTCCACGTGCGGGCGAGCCGGCCGCGGCCGGCGCTCTGGTGGTCGGCGACGAGGACGTACCCGTGCGGCTCCCCCGTCCGGGCCCGGGCGACGACGTCGGCGTTCGTCGAGGCGGTCGTCGCGACGACGTCGAGCGCCCGCCACGCCGGCGCCGGGCCGTCGACGAGCGCGTGCCGCAGCGCGGCCGCGCGCAGCGGCGGACGGCTCAGGTCGGACCAGGCTCCGCTCATGCGGCGAGCCTAGGCGCGCCACCGGCGCGGGTGTGACGTGCCTCGCGCAAAGGTCCCGAACGCCTCCGCAGGCCCCGGACTAGGCTCGCGCCAGGCGCGCCGGGAACCGACGGCGGGCACGGACGACGACGTTCAGGAGGCACCATGTCGGCAAGCCCTGCGACGAGCGGCGGCACGGAGGTCTCGGCGGGGACCGACATGCGGACCACGGCCGGCCGCCTGGAGGACCTCCAGCGCCGCAAGCACGAGGCGGCGACCGCCGGCTCGGCCAAGGCCGTCGAGAAGCGGCACGCCCAGGGCAAGCTGACCGCCCGCGAGCGGATCGAGGCCCTGCTCGACGAGGGCTCGTTCGTCGAGCTCGACGAGCTGGCCCGGCACCGCTCCCGCAACTTCGGGCTGCACAAGAAGCGCCCGTACGGCGACGGCGTCGTCACCGGGCACGGCACGATCGACGGCCGCCAGGTGTGCGTCTTCGCCCAGGACTTCACGGTCTTCGGCGGCAGCCTCGGCGAGGTGTTCGGCGAGAAGATCGTCAAGGTCATGGACCTCGCGCTGAAGATCGGCTGCCCGATCATCGGCATCAACGACTCCGGCGGCGCGCGGATCCAGGAGGGCGTCGTCTCCCTCGGCCTCTACGGCGAGATCTTCCTGCGCAACGTCCGGGCGAGCGGCGTCATCCCGCAGATCTCGCTCATCATGGGCCCGTGCGCGGGCGGCGCGGTGTACTCCCCCGCGATCACCGACTTCACCGTCATGGTCGACCAGACCTCGCACATGTTCATCACCGGTCCGGACGTCATCAAGACGGTCACCGGCGAGGAGGTCGGCTTCGAGGAGCTCGGCGGCGCGCGGACCCACAACTCCAAGAGCGGCAACGCGCACTACATGGCCGCCGACGAGACCGACGCGCTCGAGTACGTCAAGGCGCTGCTGTCGTACCTGCCGTCGAACAACCTGTCCGACCCCGTCGTCTGGGACAGCCCCGCCCCCCTCGAGGTGACCGCCGAGGACGAGGCGCTCAACACCGTCATCCCGGACTCGGCGAACCAGCCGTACGACATGCACACCGTCATCGAGGCGGTCGTCGACGACGGCGAGTTCCTCGAGGTCATGCCGATGTTCGCGCCGAACCTCGTCGTCGGCTTCGGCCGGGTCGAGGGCCGGCCGGTCGGCGTCGTGGCGAACCAGCCGATGCAGTTCGCCGGCACCCTCGACATCGACGCGTCCGAGAAGGCGGCCCGCTTCGTCCGCACGTGCGACGCGTTCAACGTGCCGGTCCTGACGTTCGTCGACGTCCCCGGCTTCCTGCCGGGCACCGACCAGGAGTGGAACGGCATCATCCGCCGCGGCGCCAAGCTCATCTACGCCTACGCCGAGGCGACGGTCCCCAAGGTCACCGTCATCACCCGCAAGGCGTACGGCGGCGCCTACGACGTCATGGGCTCCAAGCACCTCGGGGCCGACGTCAACCTCGCGTGGCCGACCGCGCAGATCGCCGTCATGGGCGCGCAGGGTGCGGTGAACATCCTCTACCGCAGCGAGATCAAGGAGGCGACCGAGCGCGGGGACGACGTCGACGCCGTCCGCGCCGGCCTCGTCGCCGACTACGAGGACACCCTCGCCAACCCGTACATCGCCGCGGAGCGGGGCTACGTCGACGCGGTCATCGAGCCCGCGCAGACGAGGGTCCAGGTGGTCAGGGCCTTGCGGGCGCTGCGGACCAAGCGCGAGACTCTGCCGCCCAAGAAGCACGGCAACATCCCGCTGTGAGCGGCGGCGCGGTGGAGGGAAGGGCATGAGCGAGAACGAGTCCGGCGAGGCGCGCCCGGTGCTGCGGGTCGTCCGCGGGGACGCCACGCCCGAGGAGCTCGCGGCGCTCGTCGCCGTCCTGGCCGCCGCCGGCGGCGGGGCGGCGGCGCCGGAGGAGGACGACGGGACGACGTCGACGTGGTCGGCGCACGGCTACGCCCACCGGCACGTGCGGGCGACGTTCGCCTCGAGCGCGCACGGCTGGCGCACCTCCTACTGGCCGCGCTGAGCCGCACGACCGTCGAGCCAGGCCCGTGCCGCCCGGTGGCGGGCCCGGCACGCCTTGTTAGCGTCGCCGGGTGGACGCGACGACGCAGACGCCCCTGGGCGCGACGACGACCCTGACCCGCGGGACGGCCTCCGGCGCCGTCGAGCTGCCGACGCTCGGCCTCGGGACGTGGCCGATGGACGACGACGAGGTCGAGCGCGCCGTCGTCGAGGCCGTCGAGTCCGGGTACCGGCTCGTCGACACGGCGGAGAACTACCGCAACGAGGTCGGCGTCGGCCGGGGCGTGCGGGCCTGCGGGCTGCCGCGGGCGGACGTCTTCGTCACGACGAAGTTCAACGTCGAGTGGCACGGCCGCGACCTCGTCGCGCGGGCGCTCGAGGGCAGCCTCGAGCGGCTCGGGCTGGACTACGTCGACCTGCTCCTCGTGCACTGGCCCAACCCGGCCGTCGACCGGTACGTCGACGCGTGCCGCGGGCTCGCGGACCTGCTCGGCGACGGCCGGGTCCGCGCCGTCGGGGTCTCGAACTTCAGCCCGGCGCACCTGCGCCGGGTGCGTGACGAGGCCGAGTTCGTCCCGGCGCTCAACCAGGTCAACCTCTCCCCGCTGACGACGCGGGCGGGGCACCGCGCCGTGCACGCCGACCTCGGCGTCGTCACCCAGGCGTGGAGCCCGCTCGGCGGCGAGGGCACCGCGGTGCTGTCCGACCCGACCGTCGTCGAGGTCGCCGAGGAGGCCGGCTGCACGCCGGCCCAGGCGGTGCTCGCCTGGTGCCGCCACCTCGGCGTCGCCGCCGTCGCGAAGTCCGCCTCGCCGCGGCGGATGCGGGAGAACCTCGCCTCGCTCGACGTCGTCCTGTCCGCGGACCAGGTCGCCCGCCTCACCGGCCTCGACCGCGGCGAGGGCGCCGTCCGCACCGACGCGGAGACCTTCGGCCACTGAGGCGCGCGAGCCGTGGGGCAGCCGCTCAGTGGCAGGCCTTCGCCGGCCGCGGGGCGTCGAGGGTCGGGTTGCGGTCGAAGAACCCGAAGGGCTGCAGGGCGAAGCCGACGTGCGAGCGCGGCATGACCGGCCAGTCCTCGAGGCGCACCACGTGGTGCATGCCGAACGAGTACCAGACGACGAGGTCGGTGTCGACGATCGGCCGGTTCGCCGCGGTCCAGGCGGGCAGCCCGTCGCCGCCGCGGGACTGGTTGGGGTACTGCCCGGCGGCGTGCCGCTCGTCGGGGTCGTACGCCGTCACCCAGAGGTTCCTCGTCGCGAACGCCGCCCGCTGCGCCACCGAGGAGTCCGGGAGCGCGGCGAGGGTGATCGCGTCGGACGGCACGAGCCGGTAGGCGACGGGGTCGCCGACGACGTTGCGCCGGGCGTGGTTGACGACCTTCCAGAACCGGTGCCGCGAGGCGTCCGCGACCCGGATCGCGTCCTGCTCCCGCTCGAGCAGCCGGTCGACGGTGTGGAACGCGCTGGAGTGCGGGTTGTCCTGCGGGACGACGGTCTCGACCTCGTAGACCGAGTTCGCCTCCCCGTCGAGGTCGAGGTCCAGCCGGACGTTGAACAGGTGCTGGTGGATCGGGCCGTAGAGGCCGTCGTCGTTGAGCGCCTGCCCGTAGACGGTCCGTTCCCCCGGCTGCTGGGCGGTCGTCGACAGGATGCCGGTCGCCTTGACGAGGAACTCGACCGTGCCGTCGAGGTAGAGGTGCCAGTAGAAGCCGTACTCGTAGTTGGCGACCGTGGCGATGAACGAGACGACGAGCCGGCGCGAGCGACGCACCTCGCTGCTGCCGGTGCGGAAGTCGTAGTGCTTCCACAGGATCGAGTCGTCCTCCTCGTGCAGGCACACGGCGTTGCGGATCGTCAGCGGTCCGCCGTGGCTGTCGGCGACGACGGCGTCGAAGTACCGGATCTCGCCGAGGCAGTCGCAGCCCAGCTCGAGGGAGTTCGCGAGCGCGCCGATGTTGTACTCGCCGGCGTCGAAGGCGTTCTTGCGGTACTGCACCGTCGTCGGGTCCCCGTACGGGACGACCATCTCCGACAGCGACGCCCGGTGCAGCACCGAGCGCTCCTCGCCCCGGTCGCGGAAGCGCAGCTGGTGCAGCACGAGGCCCTCGCGGGCGGTGAACCCGACCCGGAACGACCAGTCGGCCCAGCGGACGTGCTGCCCGGTGACGACGAAGGACGCGCCCTCGGGCTGGACCACCTCGATCGGGCGCAGGTCCGTGCGCGCCGGCCCGACGTCGGCCGGCAGGTAGTTGGCCTCCTGCCGGGGCACCGGGACGAGCGGTCCCTCCTCGACCCGGACGACCTCGCCGGCGTTGAGGTCGTAGACGACGACGAGGTCCTCGGCGGGGTGCGCGTACGGGTTGTCGTCGGGACGCATCCGCGTGTAGACGAGCGCGCGCAGCAGGCGGCGCCCGCCGTCGTCCTCGCCGTAGAACCCCGCCGACCACGGCTCGACGCACACGAGGTCGAGGTCGGTCAGGCCGCGGCGGGCGAGGGCGTCGACGACCCGGGGGTCGGCCTTGCAGTTCACCTCGCACTCCTCGAACTCGTCGAGCATGATCGGCGGCTGGCCGTGCCCCTCGACGCGGCGCCACCGCTCGACGGTGCCTCGGCGCACGTCGACGACGGCCTCGTAGGCGGCGCCGTCGGCGCGGTCGACCAGGACGACGTCGGCCTCCCGCGGGCACGCCGCGAGGTCGCCCGCGAGCCGGGCCTTGGACGGCTCGCGCAGCACGACGCCGGCGAACCGGAACGACTGCGCCGCAGCCGGACCGGCGGTGAGGGCGGCGACGGCGGCGCGGATCTCGTCGGCGGTCAGCGGGTCGAGCGGGTGGGTCGTCGACTGGTCGTGGACGGCGGCGGCCGGGGCGGGGACGGCGGCCGGGCCGGCGGGCGCTTCGGCGGACATGGCGACACACCTCCGGGGGACGGATGGTGGGGAAGGTAGCCGCGCCCCGCTCCCGTGCCAAGACCTGGCCCGGGGGCTACGGTGCAGCTCGACGACAGGAGAGACGCATGACCGACGCGCCCGCCGCCCGCACCGCCCGCCTCGACGTCCTCGCCGCCGGCTACGTCGGCGACCGGGTCGCCTCGACCGTCGTCCTCGTCCGCGACGGCGACCGCGTCGTCGTCGTCGACCCCGGGATGGTCGCCTCCCGGGCGGTGATCCTCGACCCGCTGCGTGCCCTCGGGGTCGACCCGGACGACGTCACCGACGTCGTCATCAGCCACCACCACCCCGACCACACGGTCAACGTCGCGCTGTTCGCGAACGCGCTGCTCCACGACGTCCAGGCGACGTACCGGGACGACGTGTGGACCTCGCGCGCCGCCGAGGGCGTCGAGCTCACCCCGTCGGTGCGGCTCATCGAGACGCCCGGGCACACGCCCCAGGACGTCACGACGCTCGTCGGGACGGCCGAGCACGGCGTCGTCGCGCTGACGCACGCGTGGTGGACCGCCGAGGGGCCGGCCGAGGACCCGTACTCCCCCGACGCCGCGCTGCTCGCCTCGGCCCGGGCCCGGGTGCTCGCCGTGGCCGACCTCGTCGTCCCCGGGCACGGGCCGGCCTTCGTTCCGTCGGACGGGACGCCGCGATGACGACGTCCCTGCCCGTGGCCCTGCTCGGGACGAAGTTCATGGGCCGCGCGCACGCCCAGGCGTGGCTCGCGGCGGGACGGTTCTTCGACGTGCCGCTCATGCCGGTGCTGCACACGATCGTCGGCCGCGACCCGGCGGCGACGGAGGACGTCGCGCGGCGCTGGGGCTGGGCGCACGCCTCGACCGACGCGCTCGCCGTCGTCACCGACCCCGAGGTCGCGCTCGTCGACGTCGCGACGCCGAACGACGTGCACCGCGAGCAGGCCGTCGCCGCGCTCGAGGCCGGCAAGCACGTCGTCTGCGAGAAGCCGCTCGCCGGGACCCTCGCCGACGCCCGGGCGATGGCCGCCGCGGCCGCCGCCGCACCCGGCCGGGCGTGGGTGTGGTTCAGCTACCGCCGGGTCCCGTCGATCGCGCTGGCCCGGCTGCTCGTGCAGCAGGGCCGGATCGGCACGGTGCACCACGTCCGCGCCGTCTACGCGCAGCAGTGGGGCACCGCCGACGCGGCGCCCGTCTGGCGCTTCGACGGCGCCGTCGCCGGGTCCGGCGCGCACGGCGACCTCAACGCGCACATCGTCGACGCGGTGCGCTTCGTCACGGGCGAGGAGATCGTGTCCGTCGCGGGGGCCGTGGCGCAGACGTTCGTGCCGAGCCACACGGTCGACGACGCCGTCCTCTTCCTCGCCCGCCTCTCCGGCGGCGGGGTCGCCTCGTTCGAGGCGACGCGCCTGGCGACCGGGTACCCCAACCACCACGGCTTCGAGGTCCACGGGGACCGCGGCGCGCTACGGTTCTGGTTCGACGCCGGCCAGCGGCTGGACTTCTTCGACGCGACCGCGGACCCGCTCGTGCGGGGGTGGACGACGATCGAGGTCGGCGCGCCGGGCCACCCGTACGCCGACCTCTGGTACCCGGTGGGTCACCCGACGGGCTACCAGGACACGTTCACCAACCAGGCCGTCGACGTCCTGCGGGCGCTCGGCGGGGACGAGCCGGTCGTGCCCCTGCCGGACTTCGCCGAGGCGCTCGTCGTCCAGGAGGTCCTCGAGGCCGCGCTGGAGTCGGCGCGCCGGCGGGCCCCGGTCGACGTCGCCGAGATCTCGGGATGATTCTTCACTGATTTTGTGGACAAGAGGGAAGAAATGTCCGTCAGGTCCTGTTGGGGCCGGGCGTGGCTGACATCGCTCCCTCCTCGTCCACCGACTCACCGCCCGGCACCTGGTCGCGCCTGACGTCGCACGTGCCGCGGGTGAGCTTCGGCGTCCAGGTGCTCCTCGCGCTCGTCGTCGGGCTCCTCCTCGGGCTGCTCGCGCGCTCCTGGGGGCAGGAGTCGTGGCTGGCGACGACCCTCGGGACGATCGGGTCGACGTTCGTCCAGCTCCTGCGCGTCGCCGTCCCGCCGCTCGTCTTCACCGCGATCGTCGTCTCCATCGCGAACCTGCGGCAGGTGACGAACGCCGCGCGCCTGGCCGGCCGGACCCTGCTGTGGTTCATGGCGACCTCGCTCGTCGCGGTGACGATCGGCATCGTCCTCGGGCTCGTCTCGAACCCCGGCCGCGGCTTCACGCTCGGCACGTCCGACGCGACCGCGCCGGAGACGACCGGCTCGTGGACCGACTTCCTCTCCGGGCTCGTCCCGTCCAACCTCTTCGGGCT
>JBQGCR010000841.1:0-2753 GCA_052038585.1 Kineosporiaceae bacterium | reverse complement strand
CCGCACCTCCGCGGGCGTCTCGTACTGCGGCCCGCGGAACTGGACGTAGACGCCCTCGGGCAGGTCCGGCTCGACCTCGCGGCAGAGCGCCCGCAGCCGCGTCGAGTACAGGTCGGTGAGGTCGACGAACGTCGCGCCCTCGAGCGGCGAGGCCCCGGTGAGGTTGATGTGGTCGCTGATGAGCACCGGCGTCCCCGGCTGCCAGTCGGGGTTCAGCCCGCCGCAGCCGTTGGTCAGGACGACGGTCGAGCAGCCGGCCGCCGCGGCGGTCCGGATGCCGTGGACGACGGCCCGGACGCCGCGCCCCTCGTAGTAGTGGGTGCGGGTGCCGAAGACGAGCGCGGTCCGGCCGGAGTCCCCGATCCGCACCGAGCGGACGGTCCCGACGTGCCCGGCGACGGCCGGTGCCGAGAAGCCGGGCAGGTCCGTGGTCGCCACCGTCGCGACCGGCTCGCCGAGCAGCTCGCCGGCCGGGGCCCAGCCGGAACCGAGGACGAGCGCGACGTCGTGGCGCTCGACGCCGGTCAGCTCGGCCAGGCGGGCGGCGGCCTGCGCGGCGAGCGCCCTGGGGTCGGTCGTGGGGTCGTCGAGGGGGCTGGTCGTCGTCGTCACGAAGGTCACCGTAACCGGGCGGATCGTCGTCCGCCGGATAGGCTCACGCGCCGTGAGCGTCGACGTGGACCCCGCCCCCGCCCAGCCCGAGCCGACGGGAGAGCCCTGGCCCGACCTGCGCGCGCGGGTCGAGGCGTGGCGCGACGCCGACGTCGACCCTGGGTCCCGGGCCGACCTGGGCGAGCTGCTCGACCGCGCCGACGCCGGCGACGAGGCGGCCCGGGCCGACCTCGCGGACCGGTTCACCGGGCTGCTGGAGTTCGGCACGGCCGGCCTGCGCGGCGCGCTCGGCCCCGGCCCGAACCGGATGACCCGCGCCGTCGTCGTCACCGCCGCGTCCGGTCTCGGGGCGTGGCTGCGCGACACGGTGGAGGGCCCCCCGCGGGTCGTCGTCGGCTACGACGCGCGCACCGGGTCGGCCGACTTCGCCCGCGACACGTGCGCGGTCCTCGTCGCCGCCGGCTGCGAGGTCGCCGTCCTGCCGCGGCCGCTGCCGACCCCGGTGCTCGCGTACGCGCTCCTGGCCCGGGACGCGGACGCCGGCGTCATGGTCACCGCGAGCCACAACCCGCCGCAGGACAACGGCTACAAGGTCTACGTCGGCGGCCGCGCCGTCGACGGACCCGGCCGCGGCGCCCAGATCGTGCCGCCGGTCGACGCGCAGATCGCCGAGCGGATCGCCGCGGTGGGGCCGGCGAACGGCGTGCCGCGCGCCGACGACGGGTGGACGACGCTCGGGGACGACGTCGTCGAGGCCTACCTCGCCGGCGTCGTCGGCGTGCTCACGCCCGGCGCCCCGCGCGCGGTGTCGATCGTGCTCACCCCGCTGCACGGCGTCGGCGGCGACGTCTGCGCCCGGGCGCTCGTCGCGGGCGGCTTCCCGGAGCCGTACGTCGTCCCGGAGCAGGCTGAGCCGGACGCCGCCTTCCCGACCGTCGCGTTCCCCAACCCGGAGGAGCCCGGCGCGATCGACCTCGCCCTGGCGGCCGCCGCGGCCCGCGGCGCCGACCTCGTCGTCGCGAACGACCCGGACGCCGACCGCTGCGCCCTCGCGGTGCCCGACCCCGGCGCGACCACCGGGCCGGTCGCCGGCTGGCGGATGCTGCGCGGGGACGAGGTCGGCGCCCTGCTCGGGGAGTACGTGCTGTCCCGGCGGGCGCCCGGCACGGGCACGCCGACGACGGCCTGCTCGATCGTGTCGTCCCAGCTGCTCGGGCGGGTCGCCGCCGCGCACGGCGCCCGGCACGCCGAGACCCTCACCGGCTTCAAGTGGATCTCGCGGGTGCCGGGGCTGAGCTTCGGTTACGAGGAGGCGCTCGGGTACTGCGTCGCCCCGGACCTCGTGCGGGACAAGGACGGCGTGAGCGCCGCGCTGCTCGCCGCCGAGCTCGTCGCGACGCTGCTCTCGCAGGGCCGCACGGTGCTCGACGCGCTCGACGACCTCGCCGTCGCGCACGGCGTCCACGCGACCGACCAGCTGTCCGTGCGGGTCGCCGACCTGTCGCTGATCTCCGGGGCGATGCGCCGGTTGCGGGCGACGCCGCCGGCCACCCTCGGCGGCGCCGCCGTGCTCGCCGCGGAGGACCTGCTCGAGCCCGACGGCGACCTGCTGCCGACCGACGGCCTGCGCTACCGGACGGCGGACGACGTCCGTGTCGTCGTCCGGCCGAGCGGCACCGAGCCCAAGCTCAAGTGCTACCTCGAGGCGGTCGTCCCGGTCGAGGACGGTCCGGCGGGCCTGCCCGCGGCCCGGACGACGGCCGCGGCCCGGCTCGCCGCGGTCCGGGAGGATCTCGCGGGGCTTCTCGGGCTCTGAGTTTCGGCATTCCGGTAGCGGACGATCTACGGCGCGTCACAGACTCGAGGACGTCGGGTGGACCGTGGCCGACGGGGGGCGGCCGGTCACGGGTGCCGCACCGTCGCGAGGAGGATCCGATGACCGCGGCAGCCGTGGGTTCCCACGAGCACCCCGCCCGCCGTCCGGGTGCCGGCCTGCTCGAGCTCGGGCGCCAGCTCCTGGACCAGCAGCAGTACCGCGAGGCCGCCCTCGCGCTGCAACGGCGGCTGCGGCTCGCGCCCGCCGACGTCGAGGCGCGCCGGCTGCTCGCCGAGTGCCTCCTGCGCACGGGCGAGGCGGCCCG
>JBQGCR010000840.1:0-7828 GCA_052038585.1 Kineosporiaceae bacterium | reverse complement strand
CGCGCGCAGCCCCGCGTCCTCCTCCGGGGTCCAGCCGCGGCCGGCGCTCACCCCGGACCGGCTCGAGCGCGGCGCCGGGGCCCGGCCGTCGCCGGAGGCGGCCGCCCGGTCCACGGGGTCGGCGACCGGCAGCGGCGGAGGCGCCTCGGCGTCGATCCGGCGCAGGGCCGCGAGGACGACGTCGCGGTCCGACGTCGTCCAGAACTGGGGCATCGAGGCGCGCAGGAAGCCGCCGTACCGCGCCGTCGCGAGCCGGGAGTCCAGGACCGCGACGACGCCCCGGTCGGCGACCGAGCGGACGAGCCGTCCGGCGCCCTGGGCCAGCAGCAGCGCGGCGTGCGTCGCCGAGACCGCCATGAAGCCGTTGCCGCCGGACGACGCGACGGCCTCGGTCCGGGCCGCGGACAGCGGGTCGTCCGGGCGCGGGAACGGGATCCGGTCGATGACGACGAGCTGGCACGACGAGCCGGGGACGTCGACGCCCTGCCACAGGGACAGCGTCCCGACGAGGCAGGTCCGCGGGTCCCTGGCGAACTGCCGGACCAGGGTCGGCGTCGCGTCGTCGCCCTGGCAGAGGACGGGCAGGTCCAGGTGCGCGCGCAGGTGATCGGCAGCGGCCTCCGCGGCCCGGCGGGACGAGAAGAGCCCGAGGGTGCGCCCGCCGGCGGCCCGCACGAGCTCGGTGAGCTCGTCGAACGCCTTGCCGGCCGTCGCGTCGCGGCCCGGCGGCGGAAGGTGCCGCGCGAGGTAGAGGATGCCCTGGCGGGGGTAGTCGAACGGTGAGCCGACGTCGAGCCCGGCCCACCGCGGCGCCCCCTGGCCGGCGAGGCCGACGGCCCCGGCCGCGGCGTCGAAGGTGCCGCCGAGGGCGAGCGTCGCGGACGTGAGGACGACGGTGCGGTCGGCGAACAGCCTGTCGCGCAGCATCATCGCGACCGACAGCGGTGCGACGTGCAGGGTGACGCGCGGCCCGTCGCGCCCGTCCGGGCGCGGGACGCGGGACACCCAGACGACGTCGCGCCCGCGCGCCTCCGGTTCCGCGAGAAGGCGTTCGGTCACCTCGAAGAGCTCCGAGACCGCCGCCCGGGCGACCTGCCGGCCGCCGTCCGACCGTTCCTTGTCACCGCCGTCCTTGAGGGCGCTGAGCACCTCGCGCGCCGCGTCGCGGATCCCGGCGAGGGTCAGGCGGAGCAGCTCGGGCAGATCGCCGACGACGCGGCCCTCGGCGACGGTCTCCAGCGCCGCGGCGAAGTCCTCCCCCGCCCGGTCCAGGCGCGAGGTGTCCCCCGCGCCGGCCCGCCGCGCGCGCCGCGCGGCGGTCTCGACCAACCCGCCGCTCAGCTCGTCGGTGATCACCGAGGTGACCCGGTCGGCGAGCTCGTGCGCCTCGTCGACGACGAGCACGTCGTGCTCGGGCAGCATCTGGCGGCCCTCGAAGGAGTCGATCGCGACGAAGGCGTGGTTGGAGACGACGACGTCGACGTCGCGCGCGCGCTCCCGGGCCAGCTCGCTGAAGCACTCCGCCGCGGCCGGGCACGCGGCCCCGCCCAGGCACTCGTGCGCGCTCACCGACACCTGCCGCCACGCCCGCTCGCTCACGCCGGGGACGAGCTCGTCCCGGTCGCCGCTGCGCGTCGACTCCGCCCACTCGCGCAGCCGGACCACCTCCGCCCCGAGCCGGGAGGGCCCGCGCTCGGGTGCCTTCGGCGCGTCAGCCCGCAGGTCGAAGAGCACCTCGTCCTCGTCCGGGAAACCGCCGAGGACCTTGTGCCGGCACACGTAGTTGCGCCGGCCCTTGACGAGCTGCCACGTCGGGCGGCGACCCAGCAGCGCCTGGACGGCGTCGGCGACCCGGGGCAGGTCCCGGTCGACGACCTGCGCCTGGAGCGCGAGCGTCGCCGTGCTGACGACGACGGGCCGCCCGGTGGCGACGGCGTGCGCCACGACCGGGACGAGGTACCCGAGGGACTTGCCGGTCCCGGTGCCGGCCTGGACGAGCAGGTGCTCGCCGGAGTCGAGCGCCGCCGCGACCGCCTCGGCCATCCGGCGCTGGCCCTCCCGCGGGCTGCCGCCGACGGCGCTTACGGCCGCCGACAGCAGGGCGGTCAGGTCGGGGGCCACCGGTGAAGCCTACGTCCCGCCGCGGACCGCCCCGGGACGCCGTCGGCCCCCGTCCGCCGGGCGTGTCAGAGCCGGCGCACGCTCGTCACCGACAGGACGGCGTCGCCCTCGGCGTCGCTCGCGTCGAGGTCGACGACCGCGGTGAGCACCCAGTCGTGGTCCCCGGCCGGGTCGTCGACGGTCTGCCGGGCGACCCAGCGCCGCGCGGGCCGGTCCTCGTCCGGCTCGGCGGGCGGGTCCTCGTCGAGCGCGAAGAGCGCCGGGCCGCGGGCGTCGGCGTCGGTGCGGATCTCGGCGTGCTCGGACCAGTACTCCTCGAAGGCGTCCTGCCAGTCCTGCGCCCGCCAGCCGGAGGCGTCCGGCAGGTCGGCCAGGGCGTCCCAGCGGCGCAGCGAGGCCAGCTCCACCCGGCGGAACATGGCGTTGCGCACGAGCACCCGGAACGCCCTGCGGTTGGCGGTGACCGGCGGCGGCCCCTGCTCGCGCGCCCCCTCGATCCGGTGCTCCGCCTCGAGGCCGTCCGTGCCCGTGCGCAGAGCCTCCCACTCGTCGAGCAGGCTCGAGTCGGTCTGCCGGACCACCTCGCCGAGCCAGGCGGTGAGGTCCTCGACGGCCTCCGTGCGCGCCGCCTCCGGGACGGTCTGCCGCATGGCCCGGTAGGCGTCGGCGAGGTAGCGCAGGACGACGCCCTCGGACCGGGCGAGGTTGTGGAAGGACACGTACTCCGCGAAGGTCATCGCCCGCTCGGACAGCTCGCGCGCGACCGCCTTCGGCCGCAGCTCGTAGTCGCCGACCCAGGGGTGGCCCCGCCGGTAGGTCTCGTACGCCGGGTCGAGCAGGTCGCGCAGAGGCTGCGGGTGCTCGACGTCCTCGAGCAGCTCCATCCGCTCGTCGTACTCGATCCCCTCGGCCTTCATCGCGGCGACGGCCTCGCCGCGGGCCTTGAACCGCTGCGCCGAGACGACGGGCCGCGGGTCCTCGAGCGTCGCCTCGATGACCGAGAGGACGTCGAGCGCGTGCGTCGGGCTCTCGACGTCGAGCAGCTCCAGCGCGGCGAGGGCGAACGGCGACAGCGGCTGGTTGAGCGCGAAGTCCGTGGGGACGTCGACGGCGAGCCGCAGGACGACGCCGTCCCCGTCCAGCCCGGCGTCCCCGCGCGGGACGCGCTCGACGACGCCGGCCGCGAGCAGGGCCCGGACGATCGCCACGGTGCGCCGGACGTGGTGCCGCTGCCGCGGCCGGTCCTCGTGGCTGGTCTCGATGAGGTGGCGCATGGCCGGGAACGGGTCGCCGCCGCGGGCGAGGATCCCGAGCACCATGGCGTGGGTGACCTGGAAGCTCGAGGTCAGCGGCTCGGGGTCGGCGTCGCGCAGCCGCTCGAAGGTCTGCCGGGTCCACGAGACGAAGCCCTCCGGCGGCTTCTTGCGCACGATCCGCCGGCGCTTCTTCTCGTCGTCGCCCGCCCGGGCGAGCAGCCGCTCGTTCTCGACCTCGTGGTCGGGGGCCTGGACGACGACGGTGCCCGCGGTGTCGTAGCCGGCCCGGCCGGCGCGCCCGGCGATCTGGTGGAACTCGCGCGCCTTGAGGTGGCGGGTGCGCTGCCCGTCGTACTTCGCCAGCGCCGTGACGAGGACCGTGCGGATCGGCACGTTGATGCCGACGCCGAGGGTGTCGGTGCCGCAGATGACCCTGAGCAGCCCGGCCTGGGCGAGCTGCTCGACGAGGCGGCGGTAGCGCGGCAGCATCCCGGCGTGGTGGACGCCGATCCCCTGCCGCACGAGCCGGGACAGGGTGCGGCCGTAGCCGGCCGAGAAGCGGAACGCGCCGATCGCCTCGGCGATCGCGTCCTTCTGCTCCCGGCTGCAGATGTTCACGCTCGTCAGGGCCTGGGCGCGCTCCATCGCCGCGGCCTGGGTGAAGTGCACGACGTACACCGGCGCCTGACCGGTCTGCAGCAGCTCGGCGAGGGTGTCGTGGATCGGCGTCGTCGCGTACGAGAAGTACAGCGGCACAGGGCGTTCCCCGCCGCGAACCGTCACCGTGGGGCGGCCCGTGCGCGCGGTGAGGTCGGCCTCGAAGCGCGCCATGTCCCCGAGCGTGGCGGACATGAGGAGGAACTGCGCCTGCGGCAGCTCGAGCAGCGGCACCTGCCACGCCCAACCGCGGTCGGGGTCGGTGTAGAAGTGGAACTCGTCCATGACGACCTGACCGACGTCAGCCCGGTCCCCTTGCCGCAGAGCGAGGTTGGCGAGGATCTCGGCGGTGCAGCAGACCACTGGCGCGCCCGCGTTGACCGCGGCGTCACCGGTGAGCATCCCGACGCGCTCGGGACCGAGCAGCTCGCACAGCGCGAAGAACTTCTCCGACACCAGCGCCTTGATCGGCGCCGTGTAGTACGTGCGCCGCCCGTCGGCCAGGGCCGCGACGTGCGCGGCGAGCGCGACGAGGCTCTTGCCCGAGCCGGTCGGGGTCGCGAGGACGACGTTGGAGCCGGTGACGAGCTCGAGCAGCGCCTCCTCCTGCGCGGGGTACAGCGGCAGCCCGGACTGGGCGGCCCAGGCGGCGAAGAGGGCGGCGACGTCGTCGGCGTCGAGGGTGCCGGCCGGGGCGTCGAGGTTCAGGGCCTCGACGCGGCCGACCGGGGCGTGGTCGACCGCCGGCGCGAGGGTGGGGTCGACGGTCATGCCGACCATCCTCGCACCGGCGGTGCGCCGCCTCAGGACGCGGTGCTCACCGCGAACGCCGCCAGCCGCTCCGCGAGCGGGGCACGCACCTTCGCCGACAGCCGCGTGCCGTCGGGCGTGTGCTCCTCGGACAGCACCTCGCCCTCGGTGTGCACGCGGTTGACGAGGTCGCCCCGCGAGAACGGCACGAGGACCTCGACGACCACGTCGGGGCGCGGGAGGAGCTCGGCGACCCGCAGCCGAAGCTCCTCTATGCCCTGGCCGGTGCGCGCGGAGACCGCGACGGAGCCGGGCTCGCGACGCAGGATCCGGTCCAGCACCTCGGGGTCGGCGGTGTCGGCCTTGTTGACGACGACGATCTCCGGCAGGTCCCGGGTGTCGATGTCGCCGAGGACCTCGCGGACCGCGGCGATCTGGCCCTCGGGGTCGGGGTGGGAGCCGTCGACGACGTGCAGGAGGACGTCGGCCTCCCCGACCTCCTCGAGCGTGGACCGGAAGGCCTCGACGAGCTGGTGCGGCAGCTGCCGGACGAAGCCGACGGTGTCCGCGAGGGTGTACTCGCGCCCGTCGGGCGTCAGCGCCCGGCGGACCGTCGGATCGAGGGTCGCGAAGAGCGCGTTCTCGACGAGCACGCCCGCGTCCGTGAGCCGGTTGAGCAGGCTCGACTTGCCCGCGTTGGTGTAGCCGGCGATCGCCACGGCCGGCGTCGCGTTGCGCCGCCGGCTGTCCCGGCGGGTCTCGCGCGCCGTCCGCATCTCCTTGATCTCGCGGCGTAACTTGGCCATCCGCTGCCGGATGCGCCGCCGGTCGAGCTCGATCTTCGTCTCACCGGGGCCGCGAGAGCCGATCCCGGCACCGCCGGCGACCCGGCCGCCGGCCTGGCGGGACATCGACTCGCCCCAGCCGCGCAGGCGCGGCAGGAGGTACTCGTACTGGGCGAGCTCGACCTGGGCCTTGCCCTCCTTGCTCTTCGCGTGCTGGGCGAAGATGTCGAGGATCAGCGCGGTCCGGTCGATGACCTTGACCTTGACGACGTCCTCCAGGCCGCGCCGCTGGGACGGCGACAGCTCGCCGTCGCAGACGACGGTGTCGGCGCCGCTCGCCGCGACGATGCCGCGCAGCTCCTCGGCCTTGCCCGAGCCGAGGAAGGTCGCCGGGTCCGGGTTCTCGCGGCGCTGCAGCACGCCGTCGAGCACCTGGGAGCCGGCGGTCTCGGCGAGCGCCGCGAGCTCGCGCAGCGAGACCTCGGCGTCGGCCGTGGACCCGGAGGTCCACACGCCGGCGAGGACGACGCGCTCGAGCCGCAGCTGCCGGTACTCGACCTCGGTGACGTCCTCGAGCTCGGTCGACAGGCCCGCGACGCGGCGCAGGGCCTGGCGGTCGGCGAGGTCGAGCTGCTCGCCGTCGGTGTCGTGGTGCCACTGCGCGTCCCGGCCGGACGGCTCGGAGACCGCGGTCCCGGCCCGGGACAGCACGCGCCGCAGCACCTCCTCGCGCCGGTCGGCGGCAGGGGTGGTGTCGGGCTGTGCCATGTGCAGGTCTCCAGTGACGGGGGCGTTCGGGATGGTGCTCTCCCACTCTCGGTCGTGTCAGGTTCCCATTCCAACGCTTTTCACGGCGAGGGGGATTCCTTCGCCGAGCGGGCACCGCGCGGCACCCCTACCGTGAGTCCTGAGATGACCAGCACCCGCGCCTCCGGGGCGCTCCTGTCCGTCGGCCAGGCGGCCGAGCGGCTCGGCGTGGCGCCCTCGACCCTGAGGACCTGGGAGCGCCGCTACGGCATGTCCCCGGGCGGGCGCAGCGCGGGCGGCCACCGGCGCTACCGGCCGCAGGACCTCGCCGTCCTCGAGCTCATGCGCGAGCTCGTCCTCGGCGGCGAGGCGCCGTCGCGCGCCGCCGAGCTGGCCCTGCGCAGCTCGGCCGCGGTCCGGGCGGCGTCCGCGGACGAGGACGGCGACGACGACGACGGCGACGTCCCCGGCGACGGCCTGTCCGCCGCCGACGAGGACGGCACCCGCCGGACCGCCGGGTCGCTGCGGGCCGCCGCGGACCGGCTCGCCGTCCCCCACGCCCCGGAGCCGGTCCGCCGGCTCGCCGCCGCGGCGGTCGCTCTCGACGTCGACCAGTGCGTGAGCCTGGTCCTCAAGGCCCTCGCCCGGGACGGGGTGGAGCCGACCTGGGACCGCCTCATGCGCCCGGTGCTCGTCGCCGCGGGGACGTACTGGGCCCGGACCGGCCAGGGCGTGGAGACCGAGCACCTGCTCACGGCCTCGTGCATCGAGGCGCTCACGGCGTACCGCCGCGACCTGCCGCGCCCCGAGCTGCGCCCGCCGGTCGTCCTCGCGTGCGGCCCGGTCGACCAGCACTCGCTGCCGCTGCACGTCGTCGCGGCCGCGCTCGGCGAGCGCCGGGTGCCCGCCCGGGTGCTCGGCCCGCTCGTCCCGGCACCGGCGGTGCTCGCGGCCGCGCAGCGCACGGGCAGCCGTGCGGTCTTCCTCTGGGCCCAGCTCGCGGACCCGCGGAACACCTCGGCGGCCGCCGAGCTCGGCGCGGCCCGGCCGGCTCTGAGGGTCGTCCTCGGCGGCCCGGGCTGGGACGGGGCGTGCGTCGAGGGCTGCCTCACCGTGGCCGGGCTCGGCGAGGCCTCGCAGGCCCTCGCCCCGGACCCGCTCGGGGGCACCCGCAAGCGCTCCTCGGGCCGCGCGGGCTGACGGCGCGGGTCTGCCGCCCGGCTAGGTTTGTCGGCGATGAGCGCCGACGAGCACTACTTCTCCGCCACCCCCGCCGGCCCCGTGGTCGAGCGCACGGTCACCGTGCGGCTCGCCGGGCGCGAGGTCGACGTCGTCACCGCGGGCGGGGTCTTCAGCGGCGACGGGCTGGACCTCGGCACCCGGGTGCTCCTGCGCGAGGTCCCGGACCCGCCCGCCGGGGACGTGCTCGACCTCGGCTGCGGCTGGGGGCCGCTCGCGCTCGCGGCCGCGGTGCGCGAGCCGGCCGCCCGGGTGTGGGCGGTCGACGTCAAC
>JBQGCR010000839.1:0-4521 GCA_052038585.1 Kineosporiaceae bacterium | reverse complement strand
CGTCCGGGGCCCGCCGCGCGGCGGCGCGGGCGCGCCCGGCGGCCTCTGGCGTCGCCTCGTCCGGGACCGTGCCGGACCACGGCGCCTCGAGGACGTCGAGCGGGACCTCGACGTGCACCGGTCGCGGCCGTCCGGTCGTCGCCTGCGTCACGGCGCGGGCGACGACGGAGGCGACCTCCTCGACGTGCTCGACGCGGTGGCTGCGCCCGACGAGCGCGGCGGCCGCGGCGGAGGCGTCGCGGGTCTCGTGGAGCCGGCCGAGGTCCGCCCCGACCGTGCCCGTCGGGGCGCCCGGCGAGACGACGACGACCGGTCGGGACTCGGCGTACGACGTCGCGAGCGCTGTGAGGGCGTTCGTCAGCGCCGGCCCGCTCGTCGTCACGACGACCCCCGGACGACCCGAGACCTGCGCGTAGCCGTCGGCGGCGTAGCCGGCCCCCTGCTCGTGCCGGGTCGTCACGAGGCGGGTGCCCTGCGCGGCGAGGTGCCGGTACAGCTCGAGGTTGTGCGTCCCGGGGATGCCGAAGACGTCGGTGACCCCGTGCAGCGCGAGGGTCCGCGCGACCGCGGCGCCGCCGGTGAGGTGGTCGCTCACGCCGTCGTCCTCGCCGCCGGTGCCATGACCGAGAGCAGCTCGTACGCGACGTGCGCGGCGGCGATCCCGGTGAGCTCGGCGTGGTCGTAGGCCGGCGAGACCTCGACGACGTCCGCGCCGACGACGTGCAGCCCGGTGAGCCCGCGCAGGGTGTTGAGCAGCTCGCGGCTCGTCAGGCCGCCCGCCTCCGGCGTGCCGGTCCCCGGGGCGTGCGCCGGGTCGAGCACGTCGATGTCGACCGAGACGTAGACCGGCCCGTCGCCGAGCCGTCGGCGCAGCCGGTCCACCGCGCCCGCGACGCCGTCGGTCTCGTAGTCGTCCGCCCGGACCACCTGGAAGCCGAGGACGGCGTCGTCCTCGAGGTCGGTCGCCGCGTAGAGCGGGCCGCGGATGCCGACGTGCTGGCAGCGCTCGACGTCGAGCCGGCCCTCCTCGCTCGCCCGACGGAAGGGCGTGCCGTGGGTGTACGGCGCGCCGAAGTAGGTGTCCCACGTGTCGAGGTGGGCGTCGAAGTGCAGGACGGCGAGCGGTCCGTGGTCGCGGGCGAGCGAGCGGAGCACCGGCAGCGCGAGGGTGTGGTCGCCGCCGAGGGTGAGCACGCGGGCGCCGTCGGCGCGCAGCCGCGTCACCTCGGTCTCGACCGTCGTCAGGGCCTCGCCGATGTCGAACGGGTTGACGGCGATGTCCCCGGCGTCGGCGACCTGCTGCGCGGCGAACGGGTGCACCCCGGTCGCGGGGTTGTACGGGCGCAGCAGCTTCGACGACTGCCGGATGTGCGCCGGGCCGAAGCGGGCGCCGGGGCGGTAGGACACCCCGGAGTCGAACGGGACGCCGACGACGGCGACGTCGGCGCGGGACACCTCGTCGAGTCGCGGCAGCCGGGCGAAGGTGTCGGGGGCGCTGAACCGCGGGACGCGGGTGGCGTCCACCTGGCCCCGGATCGTGCGGTCGTCAGCGGTGGGCATCGGCGTCCTTCCGGTCGGTGGCCCGCTCGCGCAGGTCGACGACCGTGCGCGCGCGGGAGGTCCTGGCGTCCCACTCCGCGAGGACCGCGGGCGGGGTCGGCCGCGTCGCGAGGCTCACGGCGACGAACGCGACGAGCGAGGCGAGCAGACCCGCGTAGACGGGCTCGTTGGCGTAGAGGTCGCCGAGCACGGCCATCGTCGCGAGGGTCGCGACGGTGCCCGAGCCGATCGAGGCGACGGCGCCGGCGCTCGTCCCGCGGCGCCAGACGAGCCCGCCGAGGATCGCGACGAGCAGGCCGCCGACGAGGATGTCGTAGGCGACGGTGAGCGCCGCGACGACGTCCTGCATGACGCACGCGATGGCGATGACGACGATCCCGAGGCCGAGCACGTAGAGCCGGCTGCCGCGGACCTCGTGGGCGTCGTCGGCGCCGTCGTCGTCCGTCGGCGCGGGGGCGGCTCCGCGGCGCAGGCCGGCGACGACGTCCTGGCGGGCCACCGTCGCCGTCGCGATGAGGGCGCCGGACGACGTCGACATGATCGCCGCGAGCGCGGCGGCGATGACGAGCCCGGACAGCCCTGCCGGCAGGGCCGTCTGCACCACCTCGGCGTAGGCGTCGTCGGGGTTCTCCAGGCCCGGGACGAGCACCGCCGCGCCCATCCCGATGAGCGCGCCGGCGACGGCGTAGGCGAGGCAGTAGAGGCCGGCGGCGGTGCCGGCCCAGCGGGCGACACCCTCGCTGCGCGCGGTGAAGACGCGCTGCCAGATGTCCTGGCCGATGACGAGGCCGAAGAAGTAGATGACGAAGTAGGTGACGATCGTGCCGCCGCCGATCGTCCCGAGGTCGAACGCCGACGCGGGCAGCGCGTCCTGGAGGCCGGACCAGCCGCCGGCCCGGTAGAGCACGACGGGCAGGAGGATCGCGAAGATGCCGACGGTCTTGACGAGGAACTGGACGAAGTCCGTCAGCGTGATCGACCACATGCCGCCGAGGACGGAGTACGCGACGACGACGCCGCCGCCGAGCAGGATCGAGGGCACCCTCGCGAGGTCGAAGAGCACCCCGAACACCGTGCCGTAGGCGATCGTCGACGTCACCGCGAGCATGAGCGTGTAGGCCCACATGACGAGGCCGGACAGCATCGTCGACCCGGGGCCGTAGCGCAGGTGGAGCATCTGGCTCACCGTGTAGACGCCGAGCCGGTTGATCCGCCCGGCGAAGGCGAGGCTGAGCAGGAGGATGCCGCAGCCGATGAAGAAGACGAGCCACATGCCGGAGATCCCGTAGGTGTAGCCGAGGCCGACGCCGCCGATCGTCGAGGCGCCGCCGAGGACGACGGCGGCCATCGTGCCGGTGTAGAGCACCGGGCCGAGGCGGCGGCCGGCGACGAGGAAGTCGCTCTGGCTCGTGGCGCGGCGCCGGGCCCAGAGCCCGATCCCGATCATGCCGGCGATGTAGGCCGTGATGACGGCGAGGTCCATGGTCGTCTCCCGGGCGGTGGGGGTCGGGGTGCGGACGCACCGAGCCTGAAGTGTCCGGATCGCGAAGTCAACCCTTGTTTACCAGCGCGACACACAGGTAGCCTCGCGCGGGTGACGACGTCCCCTCCGCCCGTCGGGTCGCGCCTGCGGGCGGCGCGCCTGGCCCAGCGCCTGAGCCTGGAGGACGTCGCGTCGCGCAGCGGCGTGACGAAGGGGTTCCTCTCCCGGCTGGAGCGGGACCGCGCCACCGCGTCCGTCGCCGCGCTCGTCCGGGTGTGCGACGCGCTCGGCCTCGCCGTCGGCTCGCTCTTCGCCGACGGCGGCCCGGGGGCCGTCGTGCGGGCGGACGCCTACCCGCCGATCACGTTCGGGGGCAGCGGGATGCGCGAGTTCCTGCTCACCCCGCGCGGTGAGCGCCGGCTCCAGGCGATCCTGTCCGTCGTCGAGCCCGGCGGCGGCAGCGGGGCCGAGCCGTACACCCTCACCCCGGACGTCGAGCTCGCCTTCGTCGTCGAGGGGACCGTCCGGGTCGACGTCGACGGCGACCCCGTCGAGCTCTCCGCCGGTGACGCCCTGACCTTCGACCCCGGCCGCCCGCACTGCTTCGAGGCCGTCGGCGAGTCCCCCGCCCGCGTGCTATGGGTGCTGTCCCCCGGTCTCGGCGAGACCGAGCGCCGTTCCCCCGCCTGACCCGCTCCCCGCCGAGTGAGCATTCGGATCCGGCGAGTGTGGACTCGGATCCGGCGAGTGCGCATTCGGATCCGGCGAGTGCGCACTCGGATCCGGCGAGTGTGGACTCGGTGGATCGCAGCGCGCACTCGGTGGATCGCAGCGCGCACTCGGTGGATCGCAGCGCGCACTCGCTGGGTCGAGGGGACGGCTCGGCGGGCGGGGTCGGGGTGGTCCGGCAGGGTTGTCCCCGTGAGCGACCTGGAGATCTGGCTCGTCCGGCACGGCTCGACGCAGTGGAGCGAGTCCGGACGGCACACCGGCAGCACGGACGTGCCGCTGACGCCGGCCGGGGAGGACGCGGCGAGGGCGCTCGCGGCCCGGCTCGCGGACGTCGCCTTCGACGTCGTCCTGTCCTCGCCCCTGCAGCGGGCGCGGCGCACGGCCGAGCTCGCCGGGCTGAGCCCGCAGGTCGAGCCGCTGCTGCGCGAGTGGGACTACGGCGAGGCCGAGGGACGCACCCGCGCCGAGATCCGCGAGACGACGCCGGGCTGGTCGCCGTGGACCGGCGGGATGCCGGGCGGGGAGACCCTCGCCGACGTCGGTGCGCGGGCCGACCGTGCGCTCGACGCCGTCCGCGCCCGGCTCCAGGACGCGGGCGGTTCCCGGGCGGTCCTCGTCGCGCACGGGCACTTCCTGCGGATCCTCGCAGCGCGCTGGGTCGAGGCGGAACCCGCTCTGGGACAGCGGCTCGCGATGGAGCCGGCCACCGTCGGGGTGCTCGGCTACGACCGGGAGACCCCGGTCCT
>JBQGCR010000838.1:0-1780 GCA_052038585.1 Kineosporiaceae bacterium | reverse complement strand
GGCGCCGCCGCGTGCGCGGCACCGAGCACGAGGGCCCCGGCCAGCAGGAGCACCAGGGCCCAGGGCCCGACGCCGGAGACCCGGTCGCCGACCGCCCGCGTCAGCCCGGCGAGCGGACCGGTGACGCCGGCCAGCCCGTCGGCCGCCGGGGTTGCCGCGGCGCCGGCGTGCACCGACGCGTCCGGGCGCACCGTCGCGGACGCCGTCCGGACGTCGAGCCGTCGGGTCTGCGCGTCGGCCGGGTAGCGGGTCAGCGCCGCGCTGGGGCTCGAGGCCGGGACGTCGGACGCCGTCACCGCGACGCCGTCGCCGGTCACGGCGATCTCCCGCCACCCGAGATCGCTCACCGGCATCACGCTGACCTGGACGGCGTCGTCGTCCACTTTCGCCGTCCCGGTCAGCGTGCACTCGAGCCGCAGCAGCGCGAGGCCCGCCTCGCCGGGGTGCGTCGAGGCGGCGGACGCTCCGACAGCCAGCCGGACGGGCGCGCCGCCCACGTCCACGACGACCCGGCCCGCCGCGTCGGCGCACCGCTGCCCCGCCCACCGCGCGGACTCCGCGGGCGACAGCGCGCCGTCGCCGTCGGTGTCCGCCGCCTGGACGGCGGCGAGCGCCGGGATCTCCGCGAGGTCCTCGACGTGCGTGACGTCGACCCGCGACGGGGCGACGACGACGACGTCGGACGTGTTCACCGAGAGGTTGCCCAGCGGGTGTGCCTGGGCCGTCCCGGGGCTGAGAAGCACTGCGGCGCAGACGAACCCGAGGACGGCCGCGGCGCGCCTCATCGCCGCGCCGCCAGGATCGCGGCGCGGTGCTCCCGGTGCAGCGGCGTGCCCGCGCCGGAGGCCAGGGCCCGCTCGCTCCACGTCAGCGCCTCGGCGTCCCGGCCGGCGCGGTGCAGCGCCCAGGCGAGCGCGTCGGCGTGGTCGGCCGTCGGGGAGCGGCGCCAGACCTCCTGACCCAGCGCGACGGCGGCCGCCGGGTCGCCGTGGTCGGCCTCGAAGAGCACCTGGGTGCCCTCGGGCAACGCCCCGGCCCGCTCCTGCAGCGCGTAGCCGGCCCGGGCGATGGCGACGGCGGCCTTCGCGCCGTCCCCGTCGCCGAGCCGGACCAGCACGTCGGCCTGCTCGCCGGCGTTCTGCGCGCTCGGCGTCCGCGCGACGAGGCGGGCGTAGCGGTCGGCCGCCCCGCGGAGGTCGTTGCGCGCCAGCGCGATCCGCGCGTCGAGCCGGGCGAGGCCGGCGTCGTCCGGCGCGGCCACCTGCCCCAGCCGCCACTGCACCGCGGCGGCGTCGACGTCGCCCGCGGCCAGCGCGAGCAGCCCGGCCTGCGTCCGGGCGAAGGCGAGCTCGGACGACGAGCCGGCCGACTGCGCGGCGCGGTCCATGAGGTCGCGGGCGCGGGGGAGGTCGCCGCGCAGCTCCGCCTGGTACGACAGCCGCGTGAAGGACGCGACGCCGGGCTCGGTCGCGTCGAGCCGGCGCGCCGCGGCGAGCGCCTCGTCGAGCCGGCCGAGACCGGTCAGCGCGTCGGTCAGGGCGCTCAGCGCGACGACCGACTGCGGGTTCACCGCGAGGGCCCGCTCGGCGAGGACGCGGGCCCGGGCGAAGTCGTGGTCGGCGTCCGCGAGCATCGCCTGGACCGCGAGCGCGGCGTCGTTCCCGTCCGGCTGCACCGCGAGCGAGCGCTCCGCGGCCTCGCGGGCGCGGGCGTAGAGGGCCGGGTCGCCGCTCGCCCGGCCGGCCTCGAGCGCCGCCGTCGCGAGCGCCGTCCAGGCCGA
>JBQGCR010000837.1:0-10895 GCA_052038585.1 Kineosporiaceae bacterium | reverse complement strand
TGCTCGGCGGCACCGCCGTCGGCACCGGCCGCGGCGAGCGGCTCACCCCGGCGCTCGCCCGCGGCGAGTACCACTGGGTCGTCGCGCTGGCCGACTTCGGCCTCTCGACCCCGGCGGTGTACGGCGAGCTCGACCGGCTCCGCGAGGGCCGCGTCCTCGCCGAGCCGCGGGTGCCCGACGGCCTCATGAAGGCCCTGCGCTCCGGCGACGCCGAGGCCCTCGGCCACGCCCTCGACAACGACATGCAGCCGGCCGCCTGCTCGCTCGCGCCCACCCTCGAGCGCACCCTCGCCGTCGGCCGGGACTACGGCGCGCTCGGCGGCGTCGTCTCCGGGTCCGGGCCGACCGTCGTCTTCCTCGCCCGCGACACCGAGCACGCCCTCGACCTCGCCGTCGCGCTCACCGCCTCCGGCGCCGCGAGCGACGTCCGCCGCGTGCACGGACCGGTCCCCGGGGCGCGGATCGTCGAGCCCGTCCGCGCCTGAGAGACTGGGGCCACCATGGCCCACCTCCTCAACGTCGAGTCCGTCCGGCTCGCGCACGGCACCCGCACGGTCCTCGACGGCGTCAGCCTCGGCCTCGACGACGGCATGCGCGTCGGCGTCGTCGGCCGCAACGGCGGGGGCAAGACGACCCTCCTGCACGTCATGGCCCGCGTCCGCGAGCCCGACTCCGGCCGGGTCACCCACTCCCGCGGGCTCTCGCTGGGCATCCTGCGCCAGGACGACGACCTCGACGACGACGCCACGGTGCGCCAGGCGGTCGTCGGCGACGCCGCCGAGCACACCTGGGCCGGGGACGCCGACGTCCGGGACCTGCTCGCCGGGCTGCTCGGCGGGCTCGACGCCCCCGCGGTCGGTGGCCTCGAGGCTCGGGTCGGGCGGCTGTCCGGCGGCCAGCGCCGGCGGGTCGCGCTCGCCGCGCTGCTCGCGCAGCCGCACGACGTCGTGCTGCTCGACGAGCCGACGAACCACCTCGACGTCGAGGGCGTCGCCTGGCTCGCCCGCCACCTGCGCTCGCGCTGGCCGGCCGGCCGCGGCGCGCTCGTCGTCGTCACCCACGACCGCTGGTTCCTCGACGCCGTCGCGGACACGACGTGGGAGGTGCACGACGGCGTCGTCGAGCCCTTCGACGGCGGCTACGCCGCGTACGTCCTCGCCCGGGCCGAGCGCGACCGGCAGGCCGCGGCGAGCAGCGCCCGGCGGGAGAACCTGCTGCGCAAGGAGCTCGCCTGGCTGCGCCGGGGAGCGCCGGCCCGCACGAGCAAGCCGAAGTTCCGGCTCGACGCCGCGGCCGCGCTCATCGCCGACGAGCCGCCGCCGCGCGACAGCCTCGCGCTGGAGAAGATGGCGACGACGCGCCTGGGCAAGGACGTGCTCGACGTCGAGGACGTCACCCTCGCCGTCGGCTCCGGGGACGACCGCCGGGTGCTCCTCGAGGACGTCACGTGGCGGATCGGGCCGGGGGACCGGATCGGCGTCGTCGGCGTCAACGGCTCGGGCAAGACGACGCTCATGAGGCTCCTGCTCGGGCAGGTCGAGCCCGCGGCCGGGCGGGTGCGGCGGGGGAAGACCGTCAAGGCGGTCGTGCTCAGCCAGGACGTCGCCGAGCTCGACGAGGTGGCCGACCTGCGCGTGCAGGAGGCCGTCGAGAAGGTCTCCGGCGTCGTGCGGATCGGCGACCGGGACGTCACGGCCGGCCAGCTCCTCGAGCGGCTCGGCTTCACCAAGGACCGCGTGTGGACGCGCGTCGCCGAGCTGTCCGGCGGCGAGCGGCGCCGGCTCCAGCTGCTCCGGCTGCTCATGGCCGAGCCCAACGTCCTCGTGCTCGACGAGCCGACCAACGACCTCGACACCGACACCCTCGCCGCCGTCGAGGACACCCTCGACGGGTTCCCCGGCACCCTGCTCGTCGTGTCCCACGACCGGTACCTGCTCGAGCGGGTCTGCGACCGGCAGGTGGCCCTGCTCGGCGACGGCGCGATCCGCGACCTGCCCGGCGGCGTCGAGGAGTACCTCGCGCTGCGCGAGGCGGCGCTCGCCGAGCAGCTCGGGACGTCGTCGTCCGCGGCCTCCGCGCCGGCGACGGCCGGCCCGTCCGCGGGCGACCAGCGTGCGGCCCGCAAGGAGATGAACCGGATCGAGCGCCAGCTGGAGCGGCTGGGCCGCCAGGAGGACAAGCTCCACGCCGAGATGGCGACGAGGGCGACCGACCACGAGGCCGTCCTCGCGCTCGACGCCCGGCTGCGCGAGGTGCTCGCCGAGAAGGCGTCCCTCGAGGAGGAGTGGCTCTCCGCCGCAGAGCTCGCCGGCTGAAGGCCGGTGAGTCCGGGCGCCGGACCGGGTCACGAGGTCATGACCAAGGTTCAGTGGCAGTTCAGCGCGTCTCTCGACGGCTTCATCGCCGGCCCGGGGCACGACATGTCGTTCCTCGCCGCCTCGGGCGCGCACCAGGACCTGTCCGGCCACGCGCTGGCGCAGCGGACGGGGGCCCTGCTCATGGGCAACCGCACCTTCCGCGGGGACGACCCGGAGGGTCTCCCGCTCGAGGGCGAGGCGTACGGCGGCGGGTGGTCCGGGCAGCAGTTCGTCCTCACCCCCCACCCGGTCGACGTCCCGGGGTACACGATGGTCGACGACCTCGCCGACGGCGTCGCCCGGGCGGTGGCGGCGGCCGGCGACCTCGACGTCGGCGTGCTCGGCGCCGACGTCGGGCGGCAGTGCCTCGAGGCCGGGCTCCTCGACGAGGTCTACGTCGGCTTCGTCCACGTGCTGCTCGGGGACGGCACGCGGATGTACGACGTCGCGGGCGGGGCGCTGCGCCGGCTCGAGCTCGTCGAGCTGCACCACGGCCCGGGCTCGACGAACCTGCTCTTCCGCGTCCCGCGGGACTGAGCGGGCGGCGCTTCAGGACGGCCGGCCTCCGGCCGATCTTCCAGGCGGGGCTCCCCGACGGGAGGAGACGTCGTCATGAGCAGCCGTGACCGCCCGCGGGCGCTCCCGCGCGCCCCGGGACGGCTCGGCACGACCCTTCTCGCGGCGGGCCTCGCCGTCACCGGGACCTGGGTCGGCGCGTACGCGGCGTGGACCGACACCGTGGTCGCGACGTCGACGTTCTCCTCCGGCTCGATCCGCCTCACGGCCAACGGCGCGACGACGACCTACGCCTTCACCTCCCTCGACGTCGCCGGTCTCGCTCCCGGCGCGACGCCGACGTACGCCCTCCTCACGGTCGCCAACGCGGGCAGCGTCGCGCTCTCGTGGTCGCTCGCGACGACGGCGACGGCCAACCAGCTCTCGACCGACCTCAGGGTCGGCGTCGTGAGGATCGCCGGCGCCACGTGCGACGCGGCCGCGTTCACCGGCGGGACGACGCTGTGGGCCGAGGCCGCCGGGCTCGCGTCCGTCGCCGTGGCGTCCCGTCCGCTGGCCGCCGGCGCCTCGGACAGGCTCTGCTTCAAGGTGTCCCTGCCGTCGACGTCGACGAACGCCAGCGCCAACCTCACCTCGACGGCGACGATGACGCTGTCGGCGACGAGCTGACCCGCGATGACGACGGTCCTGCCGGGCGAGCGGGTGCGTCCCGCACGGGTCCGCCGTCCCCGCCGTCCACGCCGTCCACCCCGTCCATGCCGTCCACGCCTGCGTGACGTCGTCGCCGTGGCGGGCGGGGTCGTCGGGGCGCTCTGCCTCGTGGCGACCCTCGTCGCGGCCGCGCTGGGCGGCAGCGTCCTCGTCGTCCGGACCGGCTCGATGCAGCCGCACCTTCCCGTGGGCTCGGTGCTGCTCGTGCGCCCCGTCGCCGTCGGCGCGGTCCGCACCGGCGACGTCGTCGGCGCCCGCCGGCCGGACGGCCGGATCCTCGTCCACCGGGTCGTCCGGCTCGAGCCGGCGGGCGGTCGGGGGGCCCGGACGCTCGTGACCCGCGGTGACGCGAACCCGGTGGCCGACGAGCCGCTCGTGACGACGACGGTGCTGCGGCCGGTGGTGAGCGTCGCGTCCGCGTGGCCCGGGCGGGTCGTGTCGGTGCTCCGGGCCCGCTGGGCGCAGTTCTGGCTGGGTGTCCTGGCCGGCGCGGTCGCCGTGCGGCTGTGGACGGCCGTCCCCTCGGGGCGACCGCGCGTCCGGCGGCGGGCGCCGTGACCGTGCGCGGCGTCCCGCTGCGGCTGACCGCGGTGCTCCTGCCCCTCGGGCTCGGCGCCGCGGCCACCTGGCCGTCGGCCGTCGCCGTGTGGACCGGCGGGGTCGTCGCGACGTCGACGGTCGCCACCGGACGCCTCGACCTCACCCTCGACGGCGCGCAGGGGCCGACGACGACGTGGAGCGGGCTCACGGTGTCCGGGCTGCTGCCCACGGACGTCGTCCACGCCTCGCTCACCGTGGCCAACGCCGGGACCGTGCCGCTGACGTGGTCGCTCGCGACGACCGTGACCGGCTCCACCGCGCTCGCCGCGGCGCTGACGGTCGGGGTCCGCGAGGTGGCGTCGTCGTGCTCGGCCGCGACGTGGCCGGGCGGGACCGTGCTGGCCGCCGAATCCGCCGGGCTGACGTCCGCCGCCGTCGCCGGACGGCCCCTCGCGCCCGGCGCCACCGCCGTCCTGTGCGTGCGGGTGACCCTGCCGTCGGGGGCGGCGTCGAGCCTGCAGGGCACGTCGGTGACGCCGTCGTTCGCCGTGACGGCGACCTCGTGAGCGGCCGCCGGCGGGCCGTGGCCGTCCTGGCCGCGGCGGCGCTGGTGTCGGCCACCTGGTCCGGCCCCCGGGACGCGGACGCCGCGTGGACCGACGGGGTGACGACGTCGGCGACCCTCTCCGCGCGGACCGTCCCCGCGCCGACGGGCCTGTGGTGCCCGGCGCTCGGGCTGTTCAGCGCGAGCATCAACTGGACGGCGGTCCCCGGCGCGACGCGGTACGACGTCTACGTCGGCTCGACGTACCAGGGCTCGACGACCGGCACGAGCTACGGCGCGGGGTTCCTGCTGTCGAACACGACGTACACCGTCGTCACCGTCATGAACGGGTGGCCGTCGGCGACGACGAGCAGGGTGACGGTCACCGTCGTCCTGCTGCTCGTGAGCTGCAGCGCGACGGCCTGAGCCGCCGCCTCAGCGCCGGGTCTCGGGGTCCCCGTCGTACGGCAGGAGGAGCCGGCGCAGCAGTCCGGCGAGCTCGCGGCAGCGCCCGAGGTCGAGCACCTTGAGCAGCTCGCGCTCCTTCTCCAGCAGCTCGGTGAGCGCCCCGTCGACGACGGCCCGGCCCTCCGCGGTGAGCTTGACGAGCACCCCGCGGCCGTCCGCCGGGCTCGGCATCCGCGTGACGAAGCCGCGCTCGGCGAGCCGGTCGACGCGGTTCGTCATCGTCCCGGACGTCACGAGCGTCGCCGAGACGAGCGCCCCCGGCGAGAGCTGGTACGGCGGGCCGGAGCGGCGCAGCGCGGCGAGGACGTCGAACTCCCACGACTCCAGGCCGTGGTCGGCGAAGGCGGCGGCGCGGTCGCGGTCGAGGTGACGGGCGAGCCGGGAGACCCGGGACAGCACCTCGAGCGGGCCGACGTCGAGGTCGGGCCGCTCGCGGCGCCACGCGGCGACGATCCGGTCGACCTCGTCCTCGGCGCGGCCTGTGGTGGACGGCACGTCGTCTCCTAACGCCTCGAGGCCGGCGAGAGTGCCGGCTTGCGCTCGAGCCCCGACAGGCCGTTCCACGCGAGGTTGACCAGGTGGGCGGCCACCTCCGCCTTCTTCGGCTTGCGGTGGTCGAGCCAGAACTGGCCGGTGAGCGCGACCATCCCGACGAGCATCTGGGCGTAGAGCGGGGCCGCCTTGGGCTCCAGGCCGCGGGCCTTGAACTCGTCGCCGAGGATGTGCTCGACCTGGCTCGCGACGTCGCTGATGAGGCTGGCGAAGGTGCCGGTGGACTGGGCGACGGGGGAGTCGCGCACGAGGATCCGGAAGCCGTCCGTCGAGCTCTCGATGTAGTCGAGCAGCGCCAGCGCGGCGAGCTCGAGCGTGGCCCGCGGGGGGACCTCGGCGGCGGTCAGGGCGCTCGTGATCGCCTCGGTCAGCTCGCGGATCTCCCGGTCGACGACGACCGCGTAGAGCCCTTCCTTGCCGCCGAAGTGCTCGTAGACGACCGGCTTGGAGACCTGCGCGCTCGCGGCGATCTCCTCGACGCTCGTGCCCTCGAACCCCTTCTCGGCGAACAGCTTGCGGCCGACGTCGAGCAGCTGTTGGCGCCGCTGGACGCCGGTCATCCGGGCCCGCGTCGCGGGCCGGGCGGCCCGCCGCGGCGTCTCGTCCGACCTGCCGCCACCCGGGTTCTCGGGAGAAGTCACGCCCCCATCATGCCGTCGCGCGTCGCGCCTCCACGCGCTCGGCACGCGGCCAGCGCACGTCCCAGGCCCAGCCGAGCCGCTCGAGGAGCCAGATCGTCCGGGCGCTGGAGTCGACCTGGCCGGGCAGGACGCCGTGCCGGGCGCACGTCGGGTCGGCGTGGTGGAGGTTGTGCCAGGACTCCCCGAAGCTCAGGACGGCGAGCCACCACACGTTGCCGGAGCGGTCGCGGCTGCGGAACGGCCGCTTGCCCATCGCGTGGCAGATCGAGTTGATCGACCAGGTCACGTGGTGCAGCAGCGCGATGCGCACGAGGGACGCCCAGAAGAACGCCGTCACCGCGCCCTGCCAGGACCACGAGAGCAGCCCGCCGAGCAGCGCCGGCAGCAGGGTCGAGGTGAGCACCCACACCGGGAACAGCGTCGAGACCCGGCGGACGTCGTCGTCCGCGAGGAGGTCCGGCGCGTACTTGCGGGGGTTGGTCTGCTCGAGGTCGAAGAGCCAGCCGATGTGCGCGTGCCACAGCCCCTTCGCGAGCGCGCCGAGGCTCTCGCCGTAGCGCCACGGCGAGTGCGGGTCACCCTCGCGGTCGCTGAAGGCGTGGTGGCGGCGGTGGTCGGCGACCCAGCGGACGACCGGTCCCTCGATCGCCAGCGAGCCCGCGACGGCCAGCGCGACCTTGACGCCGCGGGTCGCCTTGAAGGAGCCGTGGGTGAAGAACCGGTGGTACCCGACGGTGATGCCGAGTCCGGTGACGACGTAGAACACGGCGAAGAGGACGACGTCGAGGACGCCGAGCCCCCACCCCCAGGCGACGGGGACGGCGGCGGCGAGGGCGACGAAGGGGACGGCGATGAACAGGGCCAGCGAGACCTGCTCGCCGCGGCCCTTGACGGCCGAGTGGACGACGGTGTCCGCCAGGCCGGACCGGCGCACGGGGGTGGTGGTCATGACGGAGTCCTCCGGTCGGGCCGCGACGGGCGCGAGAGGTACCGGCGCGAACCGGCGGTCGACTACGACACCGTAACTTTCGGTGCCGTAGGTGAGTCAATGCCCCGGACGCACGATCTGCGCGACGGGGGTGGCGCTCGGCACACCGGGCGGCTTGGCACACTGGCCGGTGGCGCCGGTCCCGGCGCCGGTCGGTCCGCCCTGGTGTAACGGCAGCACACAGGCCTTTGGAGCCTTGAGGTCCCTGTTCGAATCAGGGGGGCGGAGCCCGCACGCGACGCCTCGGCGGTCGGCGGCCCTCCGGCCGCCCGGTAGGATCGGCCTCGCCCGAACCCCCCTCGCAACCCCTCGCTGAGGAGGCCAGCCGCGTGAGTCCCCGCCCAGCGGCCGTCGTGGTCCTTGCCGCAGGCGAGGGCACCCGGATGCGTTCGGCGACCCCCAAGGTGCTGCACCGCATCGGCGGCCGCTCGCTGCTCGGCCACGCGATGGCCGCCGCGCGGGCCGTCGACCCCGAGCACCTGGTCGTCGTCGTCCGCCACGAGCGCGACCGGGTCGCCGCCCACGTCGCCGACGTGGACGCCGCCGCGCTCGTCGCCGACCAGGACGCCGTCAAGGGCACCGGCCGGGCCGTCGAGTGCGGCCTGGACGTGCTCCCCGAGGCGCTCGCCGGCACCGTCGTCGTCACGTACGGGGACGTGCCCCTGCTCGAGCCGGGCACGCTGCGCGGCATCGTCGACGCCCACGAGGCGGCCGGCGCCGCGGTGACCGTGCTCACCGCCGTGCTCGCGGACCCGACCGGCTACGGCCGCGTGCTGCGCGACGCGGACGGCTCGGTGACCGGCATCGTCGAGCACAAGGACGCCGACGACGCGCAGCGCGCCGTCGCCGAGGTGAACTCGGGCATCTACGCCTTCGACGCCGGGCTGCTGCGCTCGGCGCTCGCCGAGGTCGGCACGGACAACGCGCAGGGCGAGAAGTACCTCACCGACGTGCTCGCTGTCGCCCGGGGTCGCGGCCTGCCCGTGCACGCCGTCGTCACCGACGACGTGTGGCAGGTCGAGGGCGTCAACGACCGCGTCCAGCTCGCGGCGCTCGGCGCCGAGCTCAACCGGCGGGTCCTCGTCCGCTGGATGCGCGAGGGCGTCACCGTGGTCGACCCCGGGACGACGTGGGTCGACGTCACCGTGACCCTCTCCGCCGACGTCACCGTGCTCCCCGGCGTCCAGCTCCACGGGACGACGACGGTCGCGACCGGCGCGCTCGTCGGGCCGGACTCCACGCTCACCGACGTCGAGGTCGGGCCCGGCGCGCGCGTCGAGCGCGTGCACGGCAGCGGGGCCCGGGTCGGCGCCGGGGCGACCGTCGGGCCGTTCACGTTCCTGCGTCCGGGCACCGTGCTCGGCGACCGCGGGAAGATCGGCGGCTTCGTCGAGACGAAGAACGCCGTCATCGGCACCGGGTCGAAGGTGCCGCACCTGTCCTACGTCGGGGACGCGACGATCGGCGACGGCACGAACATCGGTGCCGCGACGGTCTTCGTCAACTACGACGGGGTGAGCAAGCACCGCACGGTCGTCGGCGACCACGTCCGGATCGGCAGCGACACGATGCTCGTCGCGCCGGTGACGGTCGGGGACGGCGCGTACACGGCGGCCGGGTCCGTCGTCACCGACGACGTCCCGCCGGGTGCGATGGCGGTCGCCCGGGGCCGGCAGCGCAACGTCGAGGGCTGGACGGCGCGCCGGCGCGCCGGCACGGACTCCGCGCGGGCGGCGGAGAAGGCACAGCAGTCGGACGGGCAGACCGGCCAGCAGGCGGACAAGGGAGCACAGCGTTCATGACGGGAATCACGACCTCCGGCGAGAAGCGGATGGTCCTCATCACGGGCCGGGCGCACACCGACCTCGCCGACGAGGTGGCCAGCGAGCTCGGCGTCGACCTCGTCCCCACGAGCGCGTACGACTTCGCCAACGGCGAGATCTACGTGCGCTTCGGCGAGAGCGTGCGCGGCTGCGACGCCTTCGTCATCCAGAGCCACTGCGCGCCGATCAACCAGTGGCTCATGGAGCAGCTGATCATGGTCGACGCGCTCAAGCGCGCCTCCGCGAAGCGGATCACCGTCATCGCGCCCTTCTACGCCTACTCGCGGCAGGACAAGAAGCACCGCGGCCGCGAGCCGATCTCGGCCCGGCTCGTCGCCGACCTCTTCAAGACCGCGGGCGCCAACCGGCTCATGTCGGTGGACCTGCACACCGCCCAGATCCAGGGCTTCTTCAACGGTCCCGTCGACCACCTCTGGGCCCTGCCGCTGCTCGCCGACTACGTCCGCCAGCGCGTCGACCGCAGCCGGCTCACCGTCGTCTCCCCGGACGCCGGCCGCGTGCGCCTCGCCGACCAGTGGTCGGACAAGCTCGGCGCGCCGCTCGCGATCATCCACAAGCGCCGTGACCCTTCGGTGCCGAACCAGGTCAAGGTCCACGAGCTCGTCGGCGAGGTCGCCGGGCGCACCTGCGTCATCGTCGACGACATGATCGACACCGCCGGCACGATCACCCAGGCCGCGGAGGCGCTGCGCGAGAACGGCGCCGCCGAGGTCATCGTCGCCTCGACGCACGCGATCCTCTCCGGCCCGGCCGTCGACCGGCTGAAGAACAGCGGGATCAGCGAGGTGATCGTCACGAACACCCTGCCGATCCCCGAGGAGCGCCGCTTCCCGCAGCTCACGGTCCTCTCGATCGCCCCGATGCTCGCCCGCGCCATCCGCGAGGTCTTCGACGACGGCTCCGTGACGAGCCTGTTCGACGGCAACAGCTGAGGTCCGGTCCGCCGGGGGTCCGGCGGGATCACGCTGCCCGGAACGCCTCCGTGATCGATGTCTTGATCCATGGATGGTTCATGTCGCCATAGCAGCGGCTGCGCGCCCTGGATCATGACATCGATCATGTTGCAGAGTCATGGATCACCGTCGGCGCTCCATCGATCACCTTCACGCTCCATGGATCACCGGCTGCGCGTCGTGGATCAAGGGCACTGCGCCATGGATCACCGTCGACGCGCCATGCATCACCGATAGGGCGTCATCGATCACCGCCACTGCGTCATTGATCGCCGGCGCCGCGACGTGGATCACCGGTAAGCGTCATCGATCACCGGCAGCGCGTCAGGGATCACCAGCTGCGTGTCATCGACCACCGCCACCCCGACAAGGATCACCGGCGGGCGGTCCTGTGTGACCGGCAGCCGGCGCCTGGCCCGCCCCCATGATCCATGACGTGATCGACGGACTCCCCGGGTCGTGATGGCGGCCCAGACGGTCCGTGGATCACGTCATCCATCGCCGTGAGCGTCCGTGGATCACCGGGGGCTGTCCGTGGATCACGTGCTCCAACCGTGTCCCATGATCGATGTCTTGATCGATGGATCGGCGGTGTCGCCAGGGCAGCAGTGCGCGCCATGGATCATGGCATCGTCATGTCGGCGCGTCATGGACCACCCGCTGGGCGTCATGGATCACCGGCAGAGCGTCCTGGGCGACGGCCTGCCGGGCGCCCGGCCCGCCCCCATGATCCATGACGTGATCGACGGACTCGCCGGGTCGTGATGGCGGCCCAGACGGT
>JBQGCR010000836.1:0-6803 GCA_052038585.1 Kineosporiaceae bacterium | reverse complement strand
GGACCGTCCGGCACGTCCTGGCCGCCCTCGCCCGCCGGTCCGAGGACGACGGCGTCACCGCCCAGCGCGACGTCACCTCGACCCGCGCCCCCCAGCGCGGGACGGACGCCGGTCTGGAGGCGCCGGTCTCCGCGCTCGACCGGCTCGAGGCCGACGCCACCGCCGCGCAGCAGGCGCTCGACAGCGCGCACGCGGTGCTCGCCGGCCTCGACGAGCAGGCCCGCCGCGCTGACGTCGCGGCCCGTGCCGCGCAGTCCCTCGCCGCCGCGGAGGCCGCCGCCCGTGCGGCCCGGCGCGCCGCGACCGCGGCCGTCGGGGCCGCCGGCATCCCCGACGAGTACGCCGCGGCCTACCGGGCGTCGGGGGGCACCTGCGCCGGGCTGCGCTGGACCCTGCTCGCCGGGGTCGGCCAGGTCGAGAGCGGCCACGGACGTGACGTCGGCCCGTCCTCGGCCGGTGCGCTCGGCCCGATGCAGTTCATGCCGGCGACCTTCGCCGCGTACGCGGTGGACGGCGACGGCGACGGCGTCCTCGACGTCCAGGACCCGCAGGACGCCGTCGCCCGCGCGGCGAACTACCTGTGCCGCAGCGGGATCGACGGCACCCCGGCCGGGGACCGCCGTGCGCTCCTCGCGTACAACCACGCGCAGTGGTACGTCGACCTCGTGCTCGACGCCGAGGCCGGGATCGTTGCGGCCGGGGCCGCTCTCACGGCTGGGCCGGCGGCTCCTGCTCCGTGACCGGTGCCGGCGGCGCGGCGTCGACCGCGGCCGGACGCTGCCCCGTCGCCGTCGAGCGCTCGGCGTCGGCGGCCGCCCCGGCGGCCTCGGACCGGGCGCGGCGCAGGGCGTCCGCCGGGTCCTCGAGCGTCGGGACGTGCATGTCCCCGTCGGCGGCCCCGGGCGTCCACGTGCCCGACCCGTCGGTCCCGCCGCCGAGGGCGTCGCCGATCCCCTTGAGCGCCTGCGTGAGCTCGGTGGGGACGATCCACATCTTGTTCGACGGGCCCTGCGCGATCTGCGGGAGCATCTGCAGGTACTGGTAGGCGAGCAGCTTGGAGTCCGGGTTGCCGCGGTGGATCGCGTCGAAGACCTGCTGGATCGCCCGCGCCTGGCCCTGCGCCTCGAGGATCGCCGCCTGCGCCTGGCCCTCGGCCCGCAGCACCGCGGACTGCTTGTCGCCCTCGGCGGTGAGGATCTGGGACTGCTTGACGCCCTCGGCGTTGAGGATCGCCGCGCGCCGGTTCCGCTCGGCGCGCATCTGCTGCTCCATCGAGTCCTGCACGCTCGCCGGCGGGTCGATCGCCTTGAGCTCGACGCGGTTGACGCGGATGCCCCAGCGGCCCGTCGCCTCGTCGAGGACGCCGCGCAGCTGGCCGTTGATCTGGTCCCGGCTCGTCAGGGTCTGCTCGAGGTCGAGCGAGCCGATGACGTTGCGCAGCGTCGTCACCGTGAGCTGCTCGATGCCCTGGATGTAGTTGGCGATCTCGTACGTGGCCGCCTTGGGGTCCGTCGGCTGGAAGTAGATGACGGTGTCGATGCTCACGACGAGGTTGTCGCTCGTGATGACCGGCTGCGGCGGGAACGAGACGACCTGCTCGCGCAGGTCGACGGTGGCGCGCGAGCGGTCGACGAAGGGGACGAGGAAGTGCAGCCCCGCGTCGAGGGTCCGCGAGTACCGCCCGAGCCGCTCGACGATGACCGCGCTGGCCTGCGGCACGATGCGCACCGCCTTGAGGATGGCGCTGACCGTGAAGATCACGACCAGGCCGAGGACGACGAGCAGGGCCAGGTCGGCCGGGTTGTCCACTGAGGGTCACTCCTCGATGTAGGGAAGGGACGTGCGGGTGTCCCGGGGGGCGGCGCGGCGGACGACGGCGGTCGCGCCGTCGATGTCGACGACCTCGACGGTCGAGCCGGCGGCGAGGACCGCGTCCGGGTCCTGCGTGCGGGCCGACCACGTCTCCCCGCTGAGCTTCACGGTGCCGCCGCGGGCGCTCACCTCGGTGAGCACCTCGGCGCTGCGCCCGGTGAGGGCGTGGACGTTCGTCGGCACGAAGGGCGCGTTGCGGTTGAGGTAGCGCTTGAGCGCCGGCCGGACGGTGACGAGCAGCACCGACGACGTCACGGCGAAGGTCACGACCTGGACGGTCGCGGAGGCCCCGGCGGCCGCGGGCACCGCCGCGGCGAGCGCGCCGGCGGCGAGCATCGCGAGGACGAGGTCGAGCGAGGCGATCTCGAGGACGCCGGCGACGAGGGCACCGGCGACCCAGACGAGCCACATCGTGTCCTTGAGCCAGTCCACGAGCGGGCCCCTTCCCCTGTGTGCCTGCTGCCCGTGCGCCCCTCACCGGTCCGGGCGGGCGAGCGCCTGTGTCAGTCCTGACGTAGCCGGGCGGTCCATCGTTCCCCGGACTTCTCGACGTGCAGCGGCACGTCGAACGTGCTGCTCAGGACGTCGTCGGTGAGGACGTCCTCGACCGGGCCGGCGGCCACGACCCGCCCGGCGCGCAGCATGAGCACGTGGGTGAAGCCCGGCGGGACCTCCTCGACGTGGTGCGTCACGAGGACGAGCACCGGCGAGCGGCGGTCGCGGGCGAGCTCGGACAGGTCCCGGACGAGCGTCTCGCGGCCGCCGAGGTCGATCCCGGCGGCGGGCTCGTCGAGCAGGACGAGCTCGGGGTCGGTCATGAGGGACCGCGCGAGCTGCACCCGCTTGCGCTCCCCCTCGCTCAGCGTGCCGAAGGTCCGCCCCGCGAGGTGCCCGACGCCGAAGGCGGCGAGCAGGTCCCCCGAGCGCGGGGGGTCGTGGTGGTCGTACTCCTCGCGCACGCGCCCGGCGACGGCGTAGGCGGCGGTGAGGACGACGTCCTCGACCTTCTCGTGCGCGGGGATCGTCTCGGCGAAGGCCGCGCTCGCCAGGCCGATCCGCGGCCGCAGCTCGAAGACGTCGACCTTGCCGAGCTGCTCCTCGAGGATGCGAGCCGTGCCGCGCGTCGGGTGCATCCGGGACGCCGCCACCTGGAGCAGCGTCGTCTTGCCCGCGCCGTTCGGGCCGAGCACGACCCAGCGCTCCCCGTCGCGGACGGTCCACGTCACGTCGTCGAGCAGGGCGTTGCCGTCGCGGACGACGGTGACGCCGACGAGGTCCAGGACGTCAGCCATGGCTCGACCCTAGACGACGCCCCCCGGCGGGCGGTCCGTAGGCTCGCCCACGTGCTGGAGGTTCCCCGGTCCCTGCGCCTGGCCGCCTGGGGGGCGGCCGTCGTCCGTCGCGAGGCGGACGTCGCCCGCGCCGTCGCCGCGGTCGAGGGCAGCGACGAGCCGCACGTCGTCACCGGCGTCCCCGGAGCCGCCGGCGACGGGCTCGCCGACCTGCTCGCGCACCTGCGCACCGGCGGTGCGACGGGCGTGCGGGCGGCGCTGCCGGCACCCGGGGACGTCCTCGGCCTGCCCGGCCCCGCGGCCTTCAACACCGCGGCCCTCGCGGCCGGCGAGTGCGTCCTCGTCGACGGGACGGCCGCCCCGCTCGGCCTCGTGCCGGAGGTCACGGCCTTCGGGTCCGCGTGGGAGACAGGCCATCTCGTCGCGTGGCAGGGCTCGGTCGTCGAGCTGCGGCCCGGCAGCGGCGTCGGTCAGCTGTCCGAGGTGGACCGCGAGCTGCGCACGGCGATGGTGTCGGCGACCGAGCAGCTCCAGCGCCTCGACGTCGCGCGCGGGCGGGACGACGCGGCGCCGGCGATCGCGCAGAGCCGCGACGGCGGGCGCGAGCGCGGCGTGCGGCCGCCGTCGGCCGGTGCCCGCTCGGTGCGGGTGCTGGCCACGGCGCTGCGGCTGCGGGCCATCGTCGAGCTCGCGACGCTCGACGACGGCGCCGCGGTGAGCGGCTGGGAGGCCGACCGCCGGCGCGAGGCGCTGCGCGGCCTGGACGCCGTCGCCCGGCGCGCCATGGTCGCCGCCGTCAACGACGCCCACCTGCCGTGAGCGCCGCGGACCTCAGCGGCTGACCGACCGGTAGAAGTCGATCGTCCGCTCGGCGATCGCGCCCCAGGAGAAGTGGTCCTCGGCGCGGCGGCGTCCCGCGACACCCATCTCCCGGGCCCGGGCCGGGTCCGACGTCACCTCGGTGAGCACCGCGGCGAGGTCGGCGACGAACTGCTCGGGGTCGGTCGGCGTCCCCGTCCCGTCCTGCACCTGGTCGATCGGCACGAGCCGGCCCGTGACGCCGTCGTCGACGACCTCCGGGATGCCGCCGGTGACCGTCCCGACGACGGCGGCCTCGCAGGCCATCGCCTCGAGGTTGACGATGCCGAGCGGCTCGTACACCGACGGGCAGACGAACGTCGTCGCCGCCGAGAGCACCTGGCACAGCTCGGCCCGCGGCAGCATCCGCTCGATCCACACGACGCCGGAGCGCTTCTCCTGCAGGCCCGCCACGAGCCCGCTCACCTCCGCCATGATCTCCGGGGTGTCGGGCGCGCCGGCGCAGAGCACGAGCTGGACGTCGTCCGGCAGCCGCTCCGCCGCCCGCAGCAGGTACGGCAGGCCCTTCTGCCGCGTGATCCGGCCGACGAAGACGACGCTCGGGCGGCCGGGGTCGATCCCGAGGGCGCGGACGGCGTCGTCGTCGACGTCGCGCGCCCAGCCGGACAGGTCGATGCCGTTGTGGATGACGGTGACCTTGTCCGGGTCGACCGTCGGGTAGGAGCGCAGGATGTCCTCGCGCATGCCGGCGCTCACCGCGACGACGCCGGCGGCGCCCTCGTAGGCGGTCCGCTCGGCCCAGGACGACAGGGCGTACCCGCCGCCGAGCTGCTCGGCCGTCCACGGCCGCAGCGGCTCGAGGCTGTGCGCGGACAGGACGTGCGGGACGCCGTGGAGCAGGCTCGCCCAGTGCCCGGCCATGTTCGCGTACCAGGTGTGGGAGTGGACGACGTCGGCGCCCGCGCAGTCGGCGGCGATCGCGAGGTCCACCCCGAGGGTGCGCAGCGCGGCGTTCGCCCCGGCCAGCTCGGCGGGCTCGGCGTAGCCGCTCACCCCCTCCTCGGCCCGCGGCTCGCCGAAGGCGCGGACCCGGACGTCGACGTGCCGGCGCAGCTCGGCGGCGAGGTTCTCGACGTGCACGCCGGCCCCTCCGTAGACGTTCGGGGGGTACTCGCGGGTGAGGAGGTCGATACGCACGGACGTCAACGTAGTGCGTGGCGGCGAGAACCCCATAGGGTCGGGGCCATGGTGAAGGTGATGGCGATCGTCCTCGCCGGCGGCGAGGGGAAGCGGCTCATGCCCCTGACGGCCGACCGGGCCAAGCCGGCGGTGCCGTTCGGGGGCACGTACCGGTTGGTGGACTTCGCGCTGAGCAACCTCGTGAACTGCCGGTACCTCAAGATCGTCGTGCTCACGCAGTACAAGTCGCACAGCCTCGACCGGCACATCTCGCAGGCGTGGCGCATGTCGACGATGCTCGGCAACTACATCGCCCCGGTGCCGGCCCAGCAGCGCGTGGGCAAGCACTGGTACCTCGGCAGCGGCGACGCGATCTACCAGTCGCTCAACCTCCTGCGCGACGAGCAGCCGGACATCGTCGTCGTCGTCGGCGCCGACCACGTGTACCGGATGGACTTCGGTCAGATGGTCAAGGCGCACATGGACTCCGGCGCCGCGTGCTCGGTCGCCGCGATCCGGCAGCCGATCACGCTGGCCGACCAGTTCGGCGTCATCCAGTCCCACCCCGAGGACCCGCGCCGGATCGTCGACTTCCTCGAGAAGCCGACGAACCCGCAGGGCCTCTCGGACGCCCCGGACCAGGTGCTCGCGTCGATGGGCAACTACGTCTTCGACGCCAAGGCGCTCATCGACGCCGTGACCCGGGACAGCGAGAACGAGGGCTCCAAGCACGACATGGTCGGCGACATCGTCCCCGACTTCGTCTCCCGCGGCGAGGCCGCCGTCTACGACTTCAAGGACAACGACGTCCCGGGCTCGACGCCGCGGGACAAGGACTACTGGCGCGACGTCGGGACGCTCGACGCCTACTTCGAGGCCCAGATGGACCTCATCTCGGTGCACCCGGTCTTCAACCTCTACAACTACGAGTGGCCGCTCTACACCCACCAGGGGCCGTGGCCGCCGGCGAAGTTCGTCCACGGCTGGCACGGCCGGATCGGCCACGCCGTGAACTCGATCGTCTCCCCCGGCTCCGTCGTCTCCGGTGCGCTCGTGGAGAACTCGGTGCTCTCGCCCAACGTCAACGTCCACTCGTGGGCGACGGTCAGCGACTCCGTGCTCATGGACAACGTCGAGATCGGCCGCCACGCCGTCGTCCGCCGAGCGATCCTCGACAAGAACGTCGTCGTCCCCGAGGGCGCCCGGATCGGGATGGACCCCGAGGAGGACGCCGCCCGCGGCTTCACCGTCACCGAGACGGGGATCACCGTCGTCGGCAAGGGGCAGACCGTCACCGCCTGACCCGCCCTACCCCGGAGGACCCCCATGGCCAGCCCCGCGCGCCCCGTCCGCATCGGCGTCCAGATCCAGCCGCAGCACGCCGACTACGCCGACATCCGGCGCGCCGTCGCCGCGGCCGAGGAGGCGGGCGTCGACGTCGTCTTCAACTGGGATCACTTCTTCCCGCTCTACGGCGAGGCCGACGGCAAGCACTTCGAGTGCTGGACGATGCTCGGCGCGTGGGCCGAGGCGACGAGCCGGGTGGAGATCGGTGCCCTCGTGACGTGCAACAGCTACCGCAACCCCGAGCTGCTCGCCGACATGGCCCGCACCGTCGACCACATCAGCGACGGCCGGCTC
>JBQGCR010000835.1:0-1607 GCA_052038585.1 Kineosporiaceae bacterium | reverse complement strand
CGTCCGGGGCCTCGGCCGCAGCGGGCCGGCCGGCCCGCCCGGGTCGTCCGCGACGGCCGCTCGTCGTCGCCCACCGCGGCGCGAGCGGCTACCGGCCCGAGCACACGCTGGCCGCCTACGAGCTCGCCGCCCGGATGGGCGCCGACGTCATCGAGCCCGACCTCGTCGCGACGAAGGACGGCGTGCTCGTCGCGCGGCACGAGCCGGAGATCGGCGGGACGACGGACGTCGCGCGCCGCCCGGAGTTCGCCGCCCGCCGCCGCACCGTCGTGCTCGACGGCGTCGCCGTCGACGGCTGGTGGGCCTGCGACTTCACCCTCGCCGAGCTGCGGACGCTGCGCGCCGTCGAGCGGCTGCCCGAGGTCCGCCAGGAGAGCACGCTCTACGACGGCCTCTTCGCCGTCCCGACGTTCACCGAGGTGCTCGCCCTGCGGCGCCGGCTCTCCCGCGAGCTCGGCCGCCCGATCGGGGTCTACCCCGAGACGAAGCACCCGACGTGGCACGCCTCGATCGGGCTGCCCCTGGAGGAGCCGCTCCTCGCGGCCCTGCGCGGCGCCGGTCTCGACCGGCCCGAGGCGCCGGTGTTCGTCCAGTCCTTCGAGGTGGGCAACCTGCGCCGGCTGCGGCGGCTCGGCCTGCGCGCCCGGGCGGTCCAGCTGCTCTCCGCGACCGGTGCCCCCTACGACACGGTGGCCACGGGCTCCGGCCCGACGTACGCCGAGCTCGCCTCTCCCGCAGGGCTGTCCGCCGTCGCCCGGTACGCCGACGGGATCGGTCCGGACAAGTCCCTCGTCGTGCCCCGCGACGCCGCGGGGGTGCTCACGACGCCGACGACGCTCGTCGACGACGCGCACGACGCCCGGCTGCTCGTCCACCCGTACACGTTCCGGGCGGAGAACACCTTCCTGCCGACCGACCTGCGGGTCGGCACCGCCCCGGACGCCTTCGGCCGGGCCCTGGCCGAGCAGGTCGTGTTCTGGCGCACCGGGATCGACGGGATGTTCAGCGACCAGGCGGACGTGAGCGTCGTCTCCCGCGACCTCGCGCTCGCGAGGACCGCCGCGGCCGGGTAGCGGGAACGCGGCCGGGCCCGGACCTTGGGCCCGGCACCGGGCCCCGGGGATCGGCGACGGTGGAGCGGTCCGCCGTCGTCCGTCCCCGGAGGAGCCCGCCGTGCCGCACCGCCGCGTCCTCGTCGTCGGGGGCGGGGTGTCCGGGCTCGCGACCGCCTGGTACCTCGCCCGCGCCGGCGCCGACGTCACCGTCCTCGAGGCCGGGCCCCGCCCCGGCGGCAAGGTCGCCACCCGCCGGGTCGCCGGTCGCGACGTCGACCTCGGGCCCGACGCGCTCCTGGCCCGGTCCGAGACGGTCGAGAAGCTCGTCGGGGACCTCGGCCTGCTCGACCGCGTGTCCCGTCCGCGGTCGCACCGGGCCTTCGTCTGGACCCGTGGGGCGCTGCGGCCGCTGCCGGCGATGAGCCTGTTCGGCGTGCCGGACTCGCCCCTGGCCCTCGTGCGCACCGGCATCCTCTCCCCGGCCGGGGCGCTGCGCGCCGCCGCGGACGTCGTCCTCCCCCGGCGCCGGGCGGGGGGCGACCCGACGATCGC
>JBQGCR010000834.1:0-4628 GCA_052038585.1 Kineosporiaceae bacterium | reverse complement strand
CGCGATCCCGCTGTGCCCGAGGCGTTCCAGGGTCGCCGCGGCCCGCTGCGGGTCCGGGGTGCGCAGCCGCAGCCGGGGCTGCTCGCCGGACCGCACGGGGTCGAGGTCGGCGAGCGCGGACTGCGCGACGAGCCGGCCGCGGTTCATGACGCCGACGTGCGTGGCGACCTGCTCCACCTCGGCGAGCAGGTGGCTCGAGACCAGGACGGTCGTGCCGTCGGCGGCGAGGTTCTGGACGAGGTGGCGCACCTCGCGGGTGCCCTGCGGGTCCAGGCCGTTCGTCGGCTCGTCGAGGACGAGGAGGTCGCGCGGTCCGAGCAGGGCGGCGGCGATGCCGAGCCGCTGCTTCATCCCGAGGCTGTAGGCGCGCACCCGCTTGCCCGCGGCGTTGGTCAGCCCGACCCGCTCGAGCGCCTGGCCGACCCGCGCGCGGCGGGTGCGGGCGTCGGCGTCGCGGTCCGCGGCGTCGAGCCGGGCGAGGTTCGCCGCCCCGGAGAGGAAGGGGTCGAACGCCGGGCCCTCGACGAGCGCGCCGACCCGGGGGAGCACCCGGCGCTGCGCGTCCGGCATCGGCTCGCCGAGCACCTCGACGCGGCCGGCTGTCGGGCTCGACAGGCCGAGGAGCATCCGGATCGTCGTCGTCTTGCCCGAGCCGTTCGGCCCGAGGAACCCGTACACCGCGCCGCGCGGGACGACGAGGTCGACCCCGTCGACGGCGGTCTGCGACCGGTAGCGCTTGGTCAGGGCGTGCGTCGAGACGGCCAGGTCGCCGACCGGGCCGGGGACGGCGGTGGCCACCGCGTCAGCCGGCGAGGCGCTGGAGCGTCGCGAGCGGCACCGCGCCGGCGAGCACGCGGCCGTCGTCGGTGAGCAGCACGGTGAGCAGCGCGGTCCGGACGGCGCGGCCGCCGTCGACCCGGGTCGTCAGCGCGTCGAGCAACGACGGGTCGGCCTGCGCGAGGGCGGCCGGGTCGACCCGGGCCGAGACGACCGTCGTCCAGCCCTCGCCGAGCACCTGCGGGCGCTCGCCGTCGGGGGCCGTCGGGGCCTGCCGGGAGCCGGGGGCGGGCGCCGTCGGGACGGGCACCCGCGTCGTCGTCACCGTCGCCCCCTGCGGCGGGGTGAAGGCGAAGACGTCGGCGTCCGGCGTCGAGAGGTCGAGGCTGCGGAAGCCGACGTCGACCGCCGGGTCCTCCTGGCCGCGGGCGACCACCTGGACGCGCAGCGGCAGGCCGGTCGCGGTGTCGACGGCCACCTGGGCCTGGGCGACGAGGGTCTCCGTCGTCCGCGGCGTCACGAGGAGCGTCCACGTCGGGCGGCCGGCGACCGTGGTCGGCGTCCCGAGGGACACCTCGGTGGTCGGGTCGTCCGCGGCGAGGAGCTGCTCGGCGAGGGCCTGCGGCGTCGGCAGGTCCGTCGGGTCGGGGCGCTCGCGGTCGGTGCGGGGCAGGGCGGCGGGGTCGGGCAGGACCGTGCGCGTCGCGGTGTCGTCGGCGCTCGACCACGTCCAGACGTCGCGGCCGGAGTGGACGACGTCGAGCTGGGCGAACTCGTCGAGCACCTGGGCGCGCTGGCGCTGCGGGCCGTCGGCCCAGACCCGGACCGTCGAGTCGCCGGACAGCAGCCGCAGGGCCAGGCCCGCGGCGTCCGAGCCGGACGACGAGACGCCGGGGACCGCGGGCAGGCCGAGGTCGCTGCGCGAGGAGACCGTGCCGGAGAAGGCGGTGACGTCACTGTCCGCGACCCTGGCGAGGACGTCGGCGACGTCCGCCGCCGGGACGTCCGGGGCGCGGCCCGCCGCGGCGCTCGAGACGACGGCGCCCGTCGCGACGGTGCCCGCGACGGCCACGGGGACGAACCAGCGTGCCCAAGCCTTCATGGGTCCACCGTACGTCGCCCCGGGCATGAGCACACGGGCCGTCCGTGGCCGTCCCGTGAAGGTTGCGCGTGGGTAAAGCCCCTCGCCGGCCGTCCGATCCGTGACAAGGTGGACAGGTGAGCGATCTCGGTCGGGGTGTCTTGGTGACGGGTGCGTCCCGCGGGATCGGGGCCGCCGTCGCGCGCGCGTTCGCCGAGCAGGGCGACCGGGTGGCGATCCACTACCGGGCGGAGAAGGACCTCGCCGAGGCGCTGCGCGACGGGCTGCCCGGCTCGGGGCACCGCGTCGTCCAGGCGGACCTGTCGGACCCCGACGCGGTGCGCGGCCTCGTCGACGAGGCGTGGGTGACGATGCAGGGCCTCGACGTCGTCGTGAACAACGCGGGGATCAGCCCGCCGCACGCCCCGCTCGCGACGACGTGGACGCGGTGGCGCCAGGCGTGGGAGGACACCCTCGCGGTGAACCTCGTCGGGCCGGCCCACGTCATGTTCTGCGCCGCCCGGCTCATGGTGGACCGCGGGGCGGGCGGCCGGATCGTCAACGTCGGCTCGCGCGGCGCGTACCGCGGCGAGCCCGACATCCCCGCCTACGGGGCGTCCAAGGCGGGGCTGCACTCGCTCGGCCAGTCCCTCGCCGCAGCGCTTGCGCCGCACGGGATCTCGGTGGCCACCGTCGCGCCGGGCTTCGTCGGGACCGACATGACGGCCGACCTGCTCGACGGCCCGGCCGGGGACGCGATCCGGGCCCAGTCGCCGTTCGGCCGGGTGGCCCGCCCCGAGGAGGTCGCGGCCGCCGTCGTCCACCTCGCCTCGCCCGACGCCCTGTGGTCCAGCGGCGCCGTCCTCGACGTCAACGGCGCGAGCTACTTCCGGTAACCGCGCGTCCGCCCGCCCCGCCACGACGGCGGGGCGGGACGGGGCGTCAGTCGGCCAGGCCGCGCTTGGCGCGCATCCGGCGCGAGGCCGAGCTGAAGACGCTGTCGGCGAGCATGCCGAGCAGCAGGATGACGAGCATGTAGGCCAGCAGGCGCGGGGCGTTGCCGAACTCCTGCGCGAAGGACAGCCGGCCGCCGAGCGACGGGCGCGACTCGATGATGACGAGCAGCTCACCGGCCATGAGCGAGCGCCAGGCGAAGGCCCATCCCTGGTTGAGTCCCTGGACGTACGACGGCAGGGCCGCGGGTAGGACGATGAAGCGGTAGAGGCTCACCGAGTTCGCGCCGAGCACCTTGCCCAGGCGCGAGAAGGCCGGCGGCACGTGGTCGATGCCGCTGATGATGCCGTTGGCGATGCTCGGGGCCGCGCCGAGGATGACGACGAAGAAGATCGCCTGCTCGCTCAGCCCGAAGATGAGGATCGCCAGGGGGAACCAGACGATCGACGGCATGGTCTGCAGGCCCGTGATGAGCGAGCCGACGCCGGCCCGCAGCACCTTGGACCGCGAGACGAGGACGCCGATCGTCGTCCCCACCGCGATCGCGACGAGGAAGCCGAGGACGCCGCGCCGCAGCGTCGTCGCCATCGCCGACCAGAAGTCGGCGGTGCGGACCTGCTCGCCGAGGTCGGCGAAGACCGTGCCCGGGCCGGGCAGGACGTACGTGGGGCGCCACCCCGTCCAGACGATCCCCTGCCAGACGGCGGCCACGATCGCGAGCGCGACGAGCTTGGGCCACACGGCCGCCCAGCCGCGCTTGGCGAACGGCGGCCTCGCCGGGGCCGGCGGCGGGGGGAGGAAGCCCGGACCGCCGGTCACGGCCTGGGTCGCGGTGTCAGCCGACATGGCGGTTCACGTCCTCACGGAGAGCGGAGGTCATCTGGCCGGCGAGGGTGGCGACGGCGGCGTCGTCGATCCGGCGCGGCCGGTCGATCGTCACGGGCACCTCGCGCACCACGCGGCCGGGGGACGAGCCGAGCAGGACGACGCGGTCGCCGAGGCGCACCGCCTCGCGGACGTTGTGCGTGACGAAGAGGACCGTGAGCCCGTTGTCCTTCCAGACCCGCTCGATCTCGTCGTGCATGTGGTCGCGGGTCATCGCGTCGAGCGCGCCGAGGGGCTCGTCCATGAGGACGACGGGCGCGTCCTGCGCGAGCACGCGGGCCAGCGCGACGCGCTGGCGCATGCCGCCGGACAGCTCGTGCGGGCGCTTGTCGGCGTAGGGCCCGAGGCGCACGGTCTCGAGCAGGGCCCGGGCCCGGTCGGCGCGCTCGCCGCGCGGGACGCCGCGCAGGCGCAGGGCGAGGGCGACGTTCTGGGTGGCCGTCAGCCACGGCAGGAGGGTCGCCTCCTGGAACATGAAGGCGACCTTGCCGCCGACCTGGAGCGACCCCGAGGTCACCTGGTCGAGGCCGGCGACGAGGTTGAGCATCGTCGACTTGCCGCAGCCGGACGCGCCGACGATCGTGACGAACTCGCCGGAGCGGACGGTCAGGTGGACGTCGCGCAGCGCCGTCGTCGTCTGGCCGCTGCGGCTGAAGACCTTGGTGACGCCGGACAGGCGGACCTCGCCGCGCTGCACGCCGTCCTGGACTGCCGTCGACGACGGCGGGGAGGTGGCCAGGCTCACGGGGGACTCCTCACAAGGCGGTCGGAGCGGTTCGCCAACCGTTCCGGTTATCTCAACCAAGACAGTAGACATAGCGGTGGGGGCCGCGCCACGGAACGCCGACGATCGGGACCGGGATCACCCGAACGACCGATCCGGCCCCGTCGCTGCCCGGACGGGACGTCGCCGCCCGGACGTGCCGACGGG
>JBQGCR010000833.1:0-3457 GCA_052038585.1 Kineosporiaceae bacterium | reverse complement strand
GGCGCCGCGCGGGTACGGCCACGCCATGTCACGACGTCGCTCGTTCGAGGTGCGCCCGCTCGGCGGTGCGCGCGGCTGCCTGCTCATGCTCCTGTTCTCGGTCGTGGCGTCCGTGCTGCTCACCGTGCTGCTCAACGCCGGGATCCGCTTGTTCTGAGCCTGTTCTGAGCCGCTGGGCCGAACCGGTGGCGTGACGGAGCCCATACGCCGTTTGGTCATGGGGGCCTCGTGGCGGTGCGAGTCTGGGCTACGGCCAGCACGTCGAGACCCGCGAAGGACGATCATGATCCGCATCCTCACCGGTGCGTCGGTGGACCCGAAGCTCGTCGAGCACGTGCTCGCGAGCGTCCCCGAGGGCGCGAAGGTCGAGGTCGTCGCGGCGGACCACGTGCCCGCCGTCGCCGCCCGGATCGACACGACGAGTCGGGCCGGCGAGCGCCGCAGCGTCGTCGCCGTCTGCTCCTCGCTCGGTGCCGACGTCGCCGACCTGCTCGACACGTGCAACGCCAAGCGGATCGTCCAGCTCCCGGCCGGCTCGGCCAGCCTCACGCGGTTCCTCGCCACCGCCGTCTGATCCCCGGCGCGCCCGTGGTGGGATGAGGCGGTCAGCGCCCGACCCACCGCAGGAGCCCAGCCATGAGCGTTCTCGACCGCTTCCGCCTCGACGGCAAGGTCGCCGTCGTCACCGGTGCCAACCGCGGGCTCGGCCGGGCGTTCGCCACGGCCCTCGGCGAGGCGGGTGCGAGCATCGCCGTCCTCGCCCGCAGCGCCGACCGCAACGAGGCCGCCGTCGCCGAGCTCACCGCCGCGGGCGTCGAGGCCGCCGCGTTCACCGGGGACATGGCCGACCGCCCGTCCGTCGACGCCGCGGTGACGGCGATCGTCCAGCGCTTCGGCCGGGTCGACGTCCTCGTGAACAACGCCGGGACGTGCATCCACAAGCCGGCGCTCGAGGTCACCGACGCCGAGTTCCGCGAGGTCATGGACGTCAACGTCACCGGCGTGTGGAACGGCTGCCAGGCCTTCGGCGCGCACATGGTCGCGGCGGGCGGCGGCGTCATCGTCAACATCGGCTCGATGTCGGCCGACATCGTCAACCGGCCGCAGTGGCAGCCCGCGTACAACGCGAGCAAGGCCGCGGTGCACCACCTCACGCGCTCGCTCGCCGCGGAGTGGGCGCCGCACGGCGTCCGGGTCAACGCCCTCGCGCCCGGCTACTGCAAGACCGAGATGGCGCCCGTGGACGACCCGCGGTTCCACCGGCACTGGATCGAGGACACGCCGATGCAGCGCGCCGCGGACCCCGCCGAGATCGCCCCGAGCGTCGTCTTCCTCGCCAGCGACGCGTCATCGTTCATGACCGGCTCCGTGCTCACGACGGACGGCGGGTACTCCGTCTTCTGACGGGTAATGGCGGCGGCATGAGCGCCGACCTGACCCCCGCGACGGACGACGACGTCGCCACCCTGGCCCGCGACGGCATCGTCGCCCGCCGGTCCGCCTTCACCCCGCAGTGGGCGGACGACCTCGCCGCCGACGTCTTCGCCGCGTTCGACGACGCCCGCACCCGGGAGGGCGGCGCCGTCGGCCGTGGCCCGAACCGCTGGTACGTCGAGATGCACCCCGAGCAGCTGCGCGGGTTCGTCGACCTCGCGAGCCACCCGTGGGTCACGTCGATGTGCACAGCGGTGCTCGGCGAGGACTACGAGATCGTCGAGCTCGGCTTCGACATCCCGTTCGCCGGGGCCGTCGACCAGCCGTGGCACCGGGACTTCCCCTCGACGCCGGAGACGTACGAGCGGCGGCGGATCACCTCGCTCGCATTCAACCTCACCGGTGTCGACACCGCCGAGGACATGGGACCGTTCGAGATCGCCCCCGGCACCCAGTACCTGCCGGGCACCCACTGGGACCACGGCATGTTCCCGCCCCGCGAGGAGTGGGGACCGTTCACCGAGGTGGCCCAGCGCAAGTACCCGCAGCGTGGGGACGTCTCGGCGCGCTCCGCCCTGACGATGCACCGCGGGACGACGAACCACTCCGACACGCCCCGTCCGGTGCTCGTCCTCGGCGTCGACGCGCCGGGGGCCGGGCACGGCGAGCTCCACGACATGCAGATGACGCGGGCCTGGGCCGACGCGCTGCCGGACGAGGTCCGGCGTCACCTCGCCGCGCGGGTCGTCGACGAGCTGGAGCCGATCGTCCAGAAGCACCAGATCGAGGGGCTCGTCATGGGGGCCGCGGAGTAGCCCGTCAGTCCGGCGGGGCGACGAACTCGGTGTCGAGGCCGTCGCCCTGCCGGCCGCCGGACCCCTCGCCGTCCGTCGCCGTCCGGTCCTCGGCGACCGCCCGGGACAGCTCGTCCCCGTGCGGCGGGGTGCCGCCAGGCGTCCCCGCGTCGCTGCCGCTGGCCAGGCCCTCGTCCGGTGTCGCGCTCGGCTGCTCGCTCATGCCCCGCGCCGTTCCCCGACGAGGATGTCCGAAGCGCGCCTCTCGCGGCTCCTTGACCGGGAGCAGCCAGGGAGGCCCGCCATGATCCGCGTCGTCGCGCACCGCACGTCCGACCCCCGTCTCGTCGAGCAGGTGCTCGCGAGCCTGCCGCCCGGGGCCCGGCTCGAGCTCGTCGTCACCGACGACGGCCCGGCGTCGTGCGCGCGGGTCGACGCGACGACGGACGACGGCGTCCGCCACCGGGTCGTCGTCGTCGGCGACCGCTGCGACGACGTCTGCTCGGTGCTCGACGCGTGCCACGCCCGGCACGTCGTCCAGCTCCCGGCCGGTGCGGCGGGCCTGGCCCGCCTCCTCGCCCGCGCCGCCTGACCCCTGACGCCTGCCCGCCCCCGTCGTCACGTGCTTGATCGCCGCCACAACGTGCTTGATCACCGCCACAAGGTGCGTGATCACGCCGAGTGGGGCGCCCACCCCGTAGCCGTGATCATGCACGCTGTAGGCGTGATCATGCAGTCGAGGCCGAGGCACGGAGCGGTCAACCGTTCATGATCACGGCTCAACCGTTCATGATCACGGGGAGGTGGGGAGGGGGCGGGACATCGAGCGGAGGCGGGGGACGCCGAGGGGGCGGGTGTGCCAGGACGGCACCAGGGTGCCGTCCTCGCTCAGGACGAGGCGGAGGCGGTGGGGGAGCTCGAGGGGGGCGAGCTCGACGACGGCGACGCCGTCCGGCCCGGTGCCGACGGCGGCCGCGACGGCGGCGAGGCCCTCGCCCGGCTCGTTCGTCAGCCAACGGCCGTGACCCGCGCAGACCGAGAGGTGCTCGCCGGCGAGGTCGAGGTCGACGGTGAGCACGTCGCCGTCGGGGCGGACGGTCACCGCGTCCGGGAGCCCGGGGCCGGCGTCGGTCGTCGTCCACGTCCCGGCCGGCAGGTCCCCGCGCAGCGCCGGCACCGGCAGGCGCAGCCCGGCGAGGCGCTGCGCGAGCGCGGCCTCGGAGTCGGCG
>JBQGCR010000832.1:0-1859 GCA_052038585.1 Kineosporiaceae bacterium | reverse complement strand
CTTTCGGCCGGTCACCCGGTCGGGTGAAGCCCGCGTCGATGATCGTCCTGCGTCCGGCAGGTGTCCGGACAGTAACAGTCGTCCCGTGTGCACACCCAGGAACACGCCGCAACCGTGACCGATCCGTGACTGGCAGTCACGCTGTCGGTCACACCTCGCCGGCCCCCCTCCCACCGCGCGCCGGGGTCCGCGACGCGGGAGACTGGCGCGGTGCAGGCGTCCTGGGGCAGCTACTCGTACGCGTTCGGCCCGGTGGTGGCCTTCTGCGCGCTCGGCCTGCTCGTCGTCCTCCTGCGGTGGGCCTTCTCGCGCGGGCACTCCCTCGTCGAGCGCCGGCCCCACGCCGGCACCGAGGGCGAGTACGGGCTGCTCGTGCCCGTCGCGTCGCCGGAGACCTTCGTCGAGGCCGAGGTGATCCGCCGCCGCCTCCTCGACCACAACATCCGGGCGACGCTCGCGCCGACGACGGACGGTCCGCGCGTGCTCGTCTTCCCGTCCGAGGTCAAGGCCGCCGAGGCGGTCCTGCGCTCGCCGTCGGCCTGACGCGGACCCGGGCTCAGGGGTAGACCGGGTCGGCGACCTGCACCCGGCGCACGTCCGCGCCGAGCCGGTGCAGCACGGTGTCGAAGTGCGCGTAGCCGCGGTCGACGTGCCCGACGTTGTGGACGACGGTGACGCCGTCGGCGACGAGCCCGGCGACGACGAGCGCCGCGCCGGCGCGGATGTCGCTCGCCTCGACCGGCGCGGCCGACAGCCTCGGCACGCCGCGGACGAGGGCGTGGTGGCCGTCGACCTTGACCTGCGCCCCGAGCCGGGCGACCTCCTGGACGAACCGGAAGCGGGCCTCGAAGAGGTTCTCGGTGACCATCGAGACGCCGTCGGCGACGGCCGCGAGCGTGACGACGAAGGGCTGCAGGTCGGTCGGGAAGCCCGGGTACGGCAGGGTCGCGACGTCGACGGCACGCGGCCGGCGCGGCCCGACCACCCGGAAGCCGTCCTTGACCTCGCTCACCTGCGCGCCGGCCGCCCGCAGCTTGTCGAGGACCATCGACAGGTGCCCGGCCTCGCCGTTGTGCACCTCGACGTCCCCGCCGGTGACGGCCGCGGCGTAGGCCCACGTCCCGGCGACGATCCGGTCGGGGACGACGCGGTGCTCGACCGGGCGCAGGCGCGGCACGCCGGTGACGACGAGCCGGGCCGTCCCCACGCCGTCGATCCGCGCCCCCATGGCCCGCAGCATGCGGCACAGGTCGACGATCTCCGGCTCGCGGGCGACGTTCTCCAGCACCGTCTCCCCGCGGGCGAGGGTGGCGGCCATGACGAGGTTCTCCGTCGCGCCGACGCTGGGGAACTCCAGCGCGACGTGCGCGCCGGTCAGCCCCGCGGGCGCCTGCGCGACGAGGAAGCCGTGGTCGAGGTGGACCGTCGCGCCGAGGGCCTCGAGCCCGGTGACGTGCAGGTCGAGGCCGCGCGAGCCGATGGCGTCGCCCCCGGGCAGCGCGACGTCCGCGACGCCGACCCGGGCCACGAGCGGTCCGAGCACGCTGATCGAGGCCCGCATCGCCCGCACGAGGTCGTAGTCGGCCCGGTGCGCCGGCTGCTCGGGGACGTCGACGACGACGACGCCGTCCTCGGCCTCGTGCTCGACGGTGCAGCCGAGGCGGCGCAGGAGGTCGGCCATGATCCGGACGTCGAGGATGTCGGGGACGTCGACGAGCGTGCTGCGGCCGGCGGCGAGCAGCGTCGCGGCCATGAGCTTGAGCGCGCTGTTCTTCGCGCCGGGCACCCGGACCTGCCCTGTGAGCCTCGTCCCGCCGGTGACCTCGAACGCCTCCACGTCGCGATCGTAGGCTGTCGCC
>JBQGCR010000831.1:0-4328 GCA_052038585.1 Kineosporiaceae bacterium | reverse complement strand
CATCGTCTCCTGCGTCGTGAACGTCTTGCTCGCGACGACGAAGAGCGTCGTCGCGGGGTCGAGGTCCTTGGTCTTCTCGGCGAGGTCGTCGCCGTCGACGTTGGAGACGAAGCGGACGTCGAGGTCGGGGGAGCCGTAGGGCACGAGGGCCGCCGTCGCCATCTTCGGGCCGAGGTCGGAGCCGCCGATGCCGATGTTGACGACCGTGCGGATCCGCTGCCCCGTCGCGCCGGTCCAGCGTCCCGAGCGGACGTCGTCGGCGAAGGCGGCCATCCGGTCGAGGACCTCGTGGACGTCCGGGACGACGTCGTGCCCGTCGACCTCGACGCGCGTCCCCGCGGCCGCCCGCAGCGCGGTGTGGAGGACGGCGCGGCCCTCCGTCTCGTTGATCTTCGCGCCGGAGAACATCGCGTCGCGCTTCGCCTCGAGCCCGACCGCCTCGGCGAGGGCGACGAGCAGGTCGAGCGTCTCGTCGGTCACCCGGTTCTTCGACAGGTCGACGTGCAGCCCCGCGGCCTCGTGGGTCCACCGGCGCGCCCGGTCGGGGTCGGCGTCGAAGAGGTCACGCAGGTGGACCTCCGACATCGTCTCGGCGTGGGCGGCGAGCGCGGCCCACTGCGGCAGGGTGCTGACGAGAGGCGTGGTCACGGGGGACAGCCTGCCACCAACGCCCCGGCCGCTCAGCCCGGCACGTGCGGGGGGACGCCCCGGTAGAGCCGGGCGACCATCCGGACCCACTGGTGGACGGCGTCCTCCGCCGGGGCGAGGGGGCCGGGCCGGAAGTGCGGGGACGCCATGCCGCGCTGGACGCTCTCGCAGGCCGCCCAGTCCTCGCGGTTCGTCGCGTCCCACAGGTCGACGGCGTACCGCGGGTCGAAGCCGGGACGCTCGAAGGCCTGCGGCGGGAAGAGCCAGGTGCACTCGACCCGGGTGCGGTCGGCGGCGAGCGGGACGAGCCGGTGGGTCATGACGTAGTCCGGGTGCAGGGAGAGCAGCAGGGTCGGGAAGAGGCCGGCGTAGAGCACGGTCCGCGGGTCGGCCCCCTCGATCGGGACGCCGAGCGAGCGGCCGTCGGCGGACATCGTCTCCGCGTGGTCCTTGAGGACGAGCGTCCCGCCGACCCACGCGCCGGGCAGGTCGTGGTTGTCGCCGCTGTCGGCGTGGGTGACCGCGCACAGGCCCGGGTGGATGAGCGGGCAGTGGTAGCACTCGTGGTAGTTCTCCACGAGCGTCTTCCAGTTCGCGGCGACGTCGTAGGCGTGCCGGGCGCCGGTGCGCAGGTCCGCCGGCCGGTAGGGCGCGACGAGCCGGTCGAGGTCGCCGACGTGGGTGGCGAGCGGGACGGCGTCCCCGGTGGCGTTGACCACGGCCCAGCCGTGCCAGGTCTCCAGCGGGACCGGGACGAGCCCGAACTCGCTGCGGGAGAACGAGTCCAGGCCGTCGAGACCGGGCGCGGCGAGCAGCGTCCCGTCCGGACCGTACGACCACGCGTGGTACGGGCAGGTCAGCGCACGCCCGGTCACGGTGCAGCCGTCGGCGACGACCTCGTGCCCCCGGTGTCGGCACGTGTTGGCGAAGGCCCGCAGCACGCCGTCCGCGGCCCGGGTGAGCAGGACGGGGACGTCGCCGACGGTGACGGCGCTCGCCGTCGCCGGCGGCGGCACGAGCTCGTCGGCCCGGCCGAGGCACACCCACGACGCCGCGAGCGCGTGCCGGCGCTCCCAGGCGTGGACCCCCGCGTCGGTGTACGCCGCGGCGGGCAGCTGCGTCGAGCGGCCGAACGGGGCGAGGGCGGCGTCGAGGCCGGCCATCGCGCCGGGACCGGCGACCGGCGCGCTCATCTGCGCCTGCCCGTGCGGCGCGACTCGCTAGGGTCGCCCCCGTGGCGAGACGGCGGGCGGAGGTGCGGCGCGAGGAGATCCTCCGCGCCGCGGCCGAGGTGGTCGCCCGGCAGGGCTTCGCGCGCACCCGGGTCAGCGACGTCGCGGCCGCGCTCGGGGTGAGCACCGCGCTCGTCTTCTACCACTTCGAGACCAAGGAGCGGCTGCTGTCCGAGGCGTTCGCGATGGCGGCGGACGACGACCTCGCCCGGCTCGCGAAGGCGGTGTCCCGCAAGGGGTCCGCCGCGAGCCGGCTGCGGGCGGTGCTGCGCCTCTCCGCGCCGGCCGGGGAGGCGCCGGGCTGGGTGCTCGACATCGACGCCTGGGCCGAGGCGCTGCGCGTCGAGGAGATCCGCGAGGCCTCGATCCGGCTCGACCGGCGCTGGCGCGCGGCGATCGAGGAGGTCGTCGCCGAGGGCGTCGCCTCCGGCGAGCTCACCTGCCCCGACCCGCGCGGCGCGGCCGAGCGGATCGCCGCGATGCTCGACGGGCTCGCGGTCGCGACCCAGGTGCGGCGCAGCGTGTCCCGCGCGCTCGCCGGCCGCTGGGCCGCCGAGTTCGCCGAGCGGGAGGTCGGCCTCGAGCCCGGCGCCCTGCGCTCCCTGTAGCGCGCTCACGCGCGCCCCAGCAGCCGCCGCGCCCGGCCTGCCAGCCGCTCGCGGCGCCGGTCGGCGAGGCCCTGCCGGACGACGGTGCGGCGGGGGCCGCCGGGCCCCCCGCCGCCGCCGTGGGTCGCCGACCCGGCCTGGTAGAGCCCCTCGACGGGGGTGCGCAGGTCGGCGTACCCGGCGGCCGGGCGGGCGTGGAACATCTGCCCGAGGGTGAGCTCGCCGTGGAAGATGTTGCCGCCGACGAGGTGGTAGGTGTGCTCCATCTCGTGCGGTCCGATGACCTGGCGGTGGAGCACCGAGTCGGCGAAACCCGGTGCGACGGCGTCCATCCGGGCCACGACGCGGTCGGCGTAGGCCTCGAGCTCGTCGGCGTGCGGCTCGGCGTTCCACGTGTGCGGCACCCACTGGGTGAACATCGAGACGACGTGCCTGCCGGGCGGGGCGAGGGAGTCGTCGAGCACCGAGGGGATGCAGACGTCGGCGAAGGGCAGCGTCGCCGGGCGTCCGGCGACGGCCTCCTGGAACGCGGTCTCGAGCTCGTCGACGCTCTCGGCGAGGACGATCGTGCCGCCGTGCACGGCCGGGTCGAACTCCGGGTGCGAGGCGAACACGGGCAGCCGGTCGACGGCGAGGTTGACCTTGACCGTGCCGGACCGGGTGCGCCAGCGCTCGATCTCGGCGACGAACTCCGCGGGCAGCACGTCCCGGTCGACCAGGCGCAGGAACGAGATCTGCGGGTGCGCCGTCGTCACGACCGTCCTCGCCCGCAGCTGCTCGCCGGACTCCAGCGTCACCCCCGTCGTCCGCCCGTCCCGCACGTCGATCCGCGCGACGGGCGCCGACGTCCGCACCCGGGCCCCGAGGGCGACGGCGGCCGCGGCGAGCGCCCGGGTCACGCCGCCCATGCCGCCGCGCGGGAAGCCCCACGCGCCGGTGTGCCCGTCGACGTCCCCGACGTGGTGGTGGAGCATGACGTAGGCCGTGCCGGGGGAGCGCGGCCCGGCCCACGTGCCGATGATCCCCGAGACCGAGAGCAGCCCGCGGACGGCGTCGGACTCGAAGTGCTCCTCGACGAGGTCGGCGACGCTGTCCGACAGCAGCCGGGTGACGTCGACCGCTGCGCGCGTGTCGATGCCGCGCAGCCGGCGCAGGAGGAGCGCCTGCCGGGCGAGGTCGGCCGGGCGCCGCGACCCCAGGGCGGGCGGGACGTCGCCGAGCAGCGGGCCGAGGAGCGCGCCGAGCCGGGACATCGAGGCGTCCCACGCGGCGTACGCGTCGGCGTCCCGCGCCGAGAACCTCGCGATCTCGGCGTGCCGCTGCCTCGGGTCGTCCGGCAGCCGCAGGTGCGTCCCGTCCGCGCGCGGCGCGAAGTACGGACCCTGCGGGTAGACGTGGTAGCCGTGCGCCTCGAGGTCGAGCGCCCGGACGAGGCTCGCCGGCAGGAGCGAGACGACGTACGACAGCGACGTCACCGTGTAGTCCGGCCCGAACGGCTTCTCGCTCACCGCCGCGCCGCCGACGACGTCCCGCGCCTCGCACACGACGACGTCGAGCCCGGCGCGAGCGAGCAGGCCGGCGGCGACCAGCCCGTTGTGGCCGCCGCCGACGACGACGACGTCGTGCTCGTGCGCCGCGCTCCCGCTCATGGCGGGCCAGGCTACTGAGTCACGGGTCAGGAGTCACGGGGTGCGCGCGAGCGCTCCCTGAGGTCGACCTCCTCGACGCCCCCGCCGTCGGTCGACGGCTCGTCGACGCCCGCGATGTCGTGCACCCGGGCGTCGCCGCGGTCGACGTGGTAGTCCACGGCCCGCGTCCCGTCGACGCCGTCGGCCACCTT
>JBQGCR010000830.1:0-3826 GCA_052038585.1 Kineosporiaceae bacterium | reverse complement strand
CTCGGCCGCCAGCGCGGGGTCGCCGGCGACGCGAAGCCGCAGCCGGCCGGCGCGCACGGCCGCCGCGACGAGCCGGGCCGGGACCCCGTCGTGCAGGTCCTGGGCGACCCGGCGGCGTTCGGCCGCACCGGCCTCGACGAGCCGGCGACGGGACGAGCGGACCTCCGCCTCGCTCGCGAGGAGCTCGGCGGTGAGGCGCTCGTGGTCGACGGCCAGCGCGGCGACCTGCGCGGCGCGGACGACGGGAGCGGCGTCCGGCAGCAGGACGGCGTCGTACTCGACGAGCGCGTCCTGCCGGTCGAGGCGGACGACGCCCCGACCAGGACCGCCCGGCGCGGCCGTCCGCGGGTGGCCGTCGTGGTCGACGAAGCGTCCGCTGCCGGCCGGCACCTCGTAGAGCAGGGCGAGCGTCGGGTCGCCGAGGGCTCGGGCGAGGGCGTCGCGCGGGTGCGGTCGGCGGTCGGCGTCCGCGCCGAACCACGTCGCGAGCTCGTCGACCCCGGCCGTGCGGGCGAGCACCCCGAAGCGCAGCGCCGCCGCGACGACGAGCGGGAACCCGCCGATGAGCGTGACCTGGAGGAGGAAGAACTGCTCGGCCGTCCAGCCGATGAACGGCCGCACGGTGTTGGCGGCCGCCAGGCTGACGATCGTCGCGACGCCGTACAGGTACACGAGGCCGACCGGGCGCCGGCCCAGCGCCACCCGCAGCCGGCGCCAGCGCCGCAGGAGCCGGACGACGCCGACGAGGGCGACGACCCGGCTGACGGGCTGCGCGACCACCAGGTACCCGGCGAGCCAGCCGAACCGGTCCGGCGCCGTCAGCGGCATGCCCGGCGTCGGGTCGAGCACATGGGCCGCGCCTCCGGCGGTGAGCGCCAGCACCCAGAGCGTGCCGACGAGCACCCGGTCCACGCGCCCTGTGAGCCGGCCCGAGGGGAAGGCGAGGACGACGTGGAAGAGCGCGGCCACCGGCAGGGCCGCGAAGACGTGGCCGGGCAGCGCGGCCCACAGGTCGGTCTGGTTGCTCCCGGACGCGAGGAGCACCGTGCCGCCGAGCAGGACGAGCAACGGCCCGGTGCCGTTGATCGGGCGCCGGTCCCAGACGAGCGCCCCGACGACCAGGCACAGCAGCCCGATGACCACCCAGTACACCCCGATGGCCGGGGTCGGCTGGTCCGAGGCGGCGATGGAGAGGCCCTGCACCAGCGTGATGAGGCACGCAAGGGCCACGACCGCGCCCAGCGCCCTCCGCAGCCCCCCACGGGTCATCACGGGAAGATCTTGCCGCGCCGCCGGACATCGGGCCACACCGTGCCGTATTCCGGACGCTACGGTGGCCGCATGCCCGCGAGATTCGAGTACAAGGTCGTCGAGCTCCGCGAGAAGCTGCTCGGCGGGAAGATGTCCGGCGACAAGCTCGAGAAGGTGCTCAACGACCACGCCGCGCAGGGCTGGCAGGTCAAGGCGATCACGTCCGCCGAGGTCAAGGGACGCGTCGGGCCCGGCGGCGTCGACGGCCTCCTGGTGACCTTCGAGCGCCCGGGCGTCTGACGCCGCCCCTCACAGGTCCAGCCGCGGCCAGCCCGCGAGGTCGGCGAGGAGGCCGCGGTCGTGGGTGGCGACGACGACGGCGGCGTCCGTCCTGTGCAGAACCGCGGTGAGCGCGTCGACGAGCGCGGCCGAGAGATGGTTCGTCGGCTCGTCGAGGACGAGGACGTCCGGCCGCACGGCGAGCCGCAGGCCGAGGTCGAGCCGGCGCGCCTCGCCCGGGGAGAGCCGGGCGACCGGCGTCCGCAGCGCCTCGTCGTCGAGCAGGCCCGTCGCGGCGACGCCGACGACGTCGTCCTCGGCCACGTCCCCGGCGGTGACCGCCCGGGCGACCTCAGCCGCGTGGAGCTCCCCTGCCGTGACGTCGTCCGGACGCTCGGCACTCTCCTGCGCGAGATGGCCGACCCGCGCTCCCGGCGCGCGCCGCACGATGCCGGACGTCGGGGCGAGCGCCCCGGCGAGGACGGCGAGGAGGGTCGACTTACCGGCACCGTTGGGTCCGGTGACGAGCAGCCGCGACCCGGCCCCGACCTCGAGCGTCACCGCCCGGTCGAGCCGACCTGCCACCCGCACCGCGTCGGCACGGACGAGGACGCCCGTCGACCGCCGCGCCGGCCCGGGCAGCCGGAGCGGGCGAGGCGGGTCCGGCACGGTGACGGCGTGCGCGGCGAGCGCCGCCCGCGCCCGGTGCAGCGCCTGCACCGTGCCCGGCGCCCTGGTCTGGCGCTGGTGCCGCGGCGTCCCCTTGTCCGGCCGCCAGCCGGTGACGAGGCGACCCTGCGCCGCGTCCACCGCAGCGGCGAGCCGATCCTGCTCCGCCTGCTGGGCGGCGTGGTCGTGCTCCCAGCGCAGCCGCTCGCGCTCGCGGCCCACGGTCCAGCCGTCGTACCCGCCGGCGTGGAGACGGGGCAGCCCGTCACGGCTCGGGTCGAGGTCGAGCACCTCGCGGGCGACGTCGCGCAGGAGCATCCGGTCGTGGCTGACGACGGCCACCCCGCCCGGGTGCCTGCGCAGCCGGTCGGTGAGGAACGCGAGGCCGTCCGCGTCGAGGTGGTTCGTCGGCTCGTCGAGCAGGAGGAGGTCGGGCGGCGCGCCGAGGGCGCAGGCGAGGCGGACGCGGTAGCGCTGGCCGACGGACAGGGTGCCGAGCGGCCGCGAGCGGTCCGGGCAGGCGTCGAGCGCGTCGCGGGCGACGTCGACCCGCCGTTCGGCGTCCCACGCGTCGAGGGCGGTGGCGGCCTCGAGCGCGGCGGCGTAGGCGTCGTCCGCGACGGGCCGCCCCGCCTCCAGCGTCGCGGGGGCCCGGTCGAGGGCGTCGAGCGCCGTCCGGGCAGCCTCGACGGCCCGCCTCGTCAACGTGCCGACGGTGGCGCCGTCGTCCGCGGGGAGCGCCTGCTCGACGAACGCCACGGTGCCGGTGCGGTCCACCGTCCCGACGTCGGGGCGGAGCGTGCCGGCGAGGACGCGCAGGAGGGTCGTCTTGCCGCGGCCGTTCTCGCCGACGACGGCGAGCCGTGACCGGCTCGAGACGGTGACGGTGACGCCGTGCAGGACACCGCGACCGCCGAGGACGACGCCGACGTCGACGGCGCGCAGGTGCGCCCGGTCGCCGGCGGGCAGGGGGACGGCGCAGGTGGGTGCGGGGGTGGTGCTGGGCATGGGAGGGCTCCGGCCGGTCGAGGGTCGCCGGGGCAGCACGGGAGGCCGCCCGGCGGTGGACGCCAGGACGGCGGGGTGCAGGAGGTTCGGGCACGCCGCCGTCAGCGGCGGCGGCGCGTCCTCGCCATGGCGGTCGGACCGGACATGCGACGACCGTACGCGGGGCGCGGGGCCGGCGACCAGCGAGTTACCCGGCGCTCCTCAGACGATCCCGAGCTCGTCGACGCGCGCCCCGGCGGCGAAGCGGTCGGCCGACAGGGACGAGACGTCGACGGCGGGCTCCCGGCCCAGGTAGAGGTCGCGGACCACCTCGCCGACGGCCGGCCCCTGGAGGAACCCGTGGCCGGAGAACCCGGTCGCGTAGAGGAAGCGCGAGACGCCGGGTGCCTCGCCGACGAGCGCGTTGTGGTCGGGCGTCGTCTCGTAGTAGCCGGTCCAGCGGTGGGCGATCCCGAGGTCGAGGAGCGCCGGTGCCCGCGCGGCCATCGCGTCGGCGAGGTCGTCGGCCCAGGCGTCCGTCCACCCCGCGTGGAAGCCGGGCGTCTCCCCGCGCCACGAGAGGCCGAGGAGCAGGCCCGGGCCTTCGCGGTGCCAGTAGAGCGTCGTCGCGGCGTCGATC
>JBQGCR010000829.1:0-2433 GCA_052038585.1 Kineosporiaceae bacterium | reverse complement strand
GAGGGGGCGGGGGTCGACGACGCCGGCGGCGTAGGCGGCGATCGTCGGCGCGAGACCCGGTGAGGCGGAGAGGATCCCCACCGCCGTCACGTCCTTGAGCGCGAGGGTGCGGGTGTCGACGAGACTGGGGACGCCCGCCAGGCCGATGCACACGAGGCGTCCGGACGGCTCGACGAGGTCGAGCGCCTGGGCTGGGACGCTCGGCCCGTTCGAGGCGTCGACGACGGCGTCGAACGGCACGTCCGGCACGGCGTCGGCGGGCCAGGCGTGGTCGAAGCCCAGCCCGCGGGCGACGGCGAGCGAGGCCGCCGTGGCCCCGGCGACGTGCACCTCGACCCCGGCCGCCCGCAGGAACATCGCCGTGAGCAGGCCGATCGTGCCCGGGCCGACGACGAGCACGCGGTCGCCGTCCCCCGCGGCGGTGGCCCGCGCTGCGCGCCAGGCGTTCCCGCCCGGCTCGACGAGCGCTCCGGCCGCCGGGTCGAGCCCGTCGGGCAGGGCGTGCAGCGACGACGCCGGCACCGTGAGCCGCTCGGCCAGCGCCCCCGGGACGCCGCCCCGGATGCCGACCTCGTGCCGGTCCGCGCACACGTGCGTGGTCCCGCGCAGGCACCGGCGGCACGCCCCGCACCCCAGCATCGTGTCCCCCGTGACGCGGCGGCCGACCCATGTCGGGTCGACCCCCTCGCCCGCTTCGCGGACGACGCCGCACCACTCGTGCCCGAGCCGCAGCGGGTAGGCCGAGTGCCCCTGGTGCAGGTAGGCCATCTCGCCGGTGAAGAACTCGACGTCGGTGCCGCACACGCCGACCCGCTCGACGTCGACGACCACCCAGCCCGGCCGGGCCCGGGGCACCGGGACCTCCTCCACCGCACCGGTGCGCGGCCCGGTGAGCACCCACGCGCGCATCGTCTCCTCGTGCGTCACGCGGACAGGGTCCCATGGCGGGAGTAGCGTCGGACGCGATGGACGACGATGTGACGACGGCGGCACCCGACGGTCCGGCCCTCCGCAGCGCCCAGTGGTACGGCGGCGACCGGCGCAACGCCTACATCCACCGCGCGTGGATGCGCCGGGGTGTCCCCGGCGACGCGTTCTCCCGGCCGCAGGTCGTCATCGCCAACACGGCGTCGGACCTCACGCCGTGCAACGCGCACCTGTCCGAGGTGGCCCGCTCGGTCCGCGACGGCGTCCACGAGGCCGGCGGCATCCCCCTCGAGCTGCCGGTCATGTCGCTCGGCGAGACGCAGGTGCGGCCCACGGCGATGCTGTGGCGCAACCTCGCCGCCATGGGCGTCGAGGAGATGCTGCGCGCCAACCCGGTCGACGCGGCCGTGCTCCTCGGCGGCTGCGACAAGACGATCCCGGCCCTGCTCATGGGTGCCTGCTCGGTCGACCTGCCGTCCGTCGTCGTCCCCGGCGGCCCGATGCTCACCGGCACCTTCCGCGGCGTGCCGCTCGGCTGCGGCACCGACGTCTGGCGCCTGTCCGAGGAGGTCCGCGCCGGCACCCTGTCGCCCGAGGAGTTCACCCGCTCGGAGTCGGCGATGATCCGGTCGCGCGGCCACTGCAACACCATGGGGACCGCCTCGACGATGGGCCTGCTCGCCGAGGCCCTCGGCATGGTCGTGCCCGGCGTCGCCGGCACCCCGGCCCCGGACTCGCGGCTCCTGGAGGCCGCGCACCGAACCGGACGCCTCGCCGTCGAGCTCGTCGGCGTCGACCGGCGGCCCAGCACGGTCCTGACGAAGGCGTCGTTCCACAACGCCGTCGTCGCCCTCGCCGCGATCGGCGGGTCGACGAACGCCGTCGTCCACCTCCTCGCGATCGCCGGCCGGCTCGGCGTCGACCTCACCCTCGACGACGTCGACCGGATCGGCTCGCGGGTGCCGGTGCTCGTCGACCTGCTCCCCGCCGGCCGGTTCCTCATGGAGGACCTGCACCGGGCGGGCGGGCTGCTCGCCGTCCTGCGCGAGGTCCGTGACCTGCTCGACGAGACGGCGACCACGGTCACCGGGCGCCCCCTCGTCGAGCACCTCGACGACGCGCAGGTCTGGGACCCCGAGGTCATCCGGCCGCGCGCCGCCCCGCTCGTCGCCGAGGGCGGCATCGCCGTGCTGCGCGGCAACCTCGCCCCGGACGGCGCGCTCGTCAAGCCCGCTGCCGCCTCGCCCCACCTCCTCCGGCACCGCGGCCGGGCCGTCGTCTTCGACTCGGTCGAGGACTTCCACGCCCGCGTCGACGACCCGGAGCTGGACGTCGACGAGACGAGCGTGCTCGTCCTGCGCGGCTGCGGCCCGAAGGGCTACCCCGGCATGCCGGAGGTCGCCAACCTGCCACTGCCCGCCAAGCTCCTCGCGCGCGGGGTGCGCGACATGGTGCGCGTCTGCGACGGCCGGATGAGCGGGACGGCGTACGGCACCGTCGTGCTCC
>JBQGCR010000828.1:0-1793 GCA_052038585.1 Kineosporiaceae bacterium | reverse complement strand
TCGTCAGCAGCAGCTCGCCGACGGGCAGCCGGCGCTCGACGCTGTAGACGTCCCCGCTGCGGACGACGGCGTCGGGGGCGGCCGGGCCGGGCCTGGGCCGGGGCCCGCCGGGGGAGGGCGTGGTGGACGGCGCGGAGCCCTGCGGTCCGGCCGTGAGGACCTCGCCGTCGGACGTCGTCAGCCGCACCGAGACGCCCTCGCCGCCGATGCGGTCGACGAGGTCCTGCGCCGACACCTGGTCCGCGAGGGCCTGGGCCACCGCGACCCGGTCGAGGAGGCGCTGCTCGAGCTGCCCCTGGGTGCGGGAGGTGAGGACCCGGTCGACGGTGACGGACAGGACGAGCAGCAGCACGACGAGCAGGCCCATGACGGCCGCGACGACCCGCCAGCGCAGCGAGCCGGTGGGCAGCGGCGCGTCGGCGGGCCCGGTCTCGGCCTCGGTGGCCGGCGGGCCGCTCACGCGCGCACCACGTAGCCGATGCCGCGGACCGTGTGCACGAGCCGGTCGCCGTGCGCCTCGAGCTTCTTGCGCAGGGCCGAGACGTGGACCTTGACGAGGTTCTCGGCGACGTCCTCGTAGCCCCACACCTGTGTGAGGATCTGCGTCGTCGACATCGTCCGGCCTCGGTTCTCGACGAGGAAGCCCAGCAGGCGCAGCTCGGTCGCCGTCAGGTCGATGCGGTGGCCGGCGCGGGTGACGACCGCGCCGTCGAGGTCGACGACGAGGTCACCCACCTCGACCGTCGAGGGCACCCGGCCGAGCCGGCGCAGGAGCGCACGGAGGCGGGCGAGCAGCTCCGCCATCGCGAACGGCTTCGTCACGTAGTCGTCGACGCCGGAGTCGAACCCGCGCAGCCGCGAGGACACCCCGTCGCGGGCGGTGAGCATGACCACGCCGACGTCGCCGAACCGGCGCACGACCCGCGCGAGGGTCGGACCGTCGCGGCCGGGGAGCATCCAGTCGAGGACGACGAGGTCGGGGCGGAAGGCCTCGAGGTGGTCCTCGAGCGACGCGCCGTCCGGACGGGCGGCGACCTCGTACCCCTCGTCGCGCAGCGCCACGGCGACCGCGTTGCGGATGGCGTCGTCGTCCTCGACGAGCAGGATGCGTGCGGTGGCCATGGCTCCAGTCTGGGTCGCCGGCCTCAAGGTTTCCTCAAAGTGCGCGCACCGGTCGCCGGCTTGAGGCTCGCTTGAGGATGCGTCCGCAGGCTCGATGTCGACGGCCCGCCACCGGGGTGGGCCCCACACCGAGGAGTCCGACCGTGGACGACAACCTGTACCGCAACCAGCCCGACCGCGACCCGCAGTGGTGGGACACGCACGAGATGGCGGCCCTGCCCTCGCCGGCGGCCCCCGTCGCCGAGGCGCCCGCCCGGCGCACCCGCACCCGCTTCACCGTCGCCGCCGGCGTGGCCGCGGCCGCCCTCATCGGCGGCGGGATGTGGATGGGCGCGGCGTACGCCGACGGCCCGTCGACCCCGACGAGCACGACCGCCCCGTCCGTGACCGCGCCCTCGAGCGACGGCTCCGGCACGACCGGTGACGGCTCCGGCACGACGGCCGACGGCTCGACCGCCCCGTCCGACGGCACGACCGGAACGACGTGCGGCTGCGCGACGCCCCCCGCGCCGCCGGCCGACGGCCAGGCCCCGACCCCGCCGAAGGCCGGCGAGGCCCCGGCCGCGCCGAAGGAGGGTGCTGCGCCCGCCGCGCCGAAGGAGGGTGCTGCTCCGGCCGCCCCCGCCGCCCCCGCCCCGCCCACCGGTGGCGCGGACTGCGCGCCGGCCCCC
>JBQGCR010000827.1:0-3008 GCA_052038585.1 Kineosporiaceae bacterium | reverse complement strand
TCCTCGTCCCCGGCCCGGACGCGCCGGCCGCCGGCTGAGAGACTGGGACCGTGACCGACCCGACCACCGCCGCACCGACCTTCTACGAGCAGGTCGGCGGGCGGGCGACGTTCGAGCGGCTCGTGACCCGCTTCTACGAGGGCGTGGCGGCCGACGAGGTGCTCCGGCCGATGTACCCCGAGGAGGACCTCGGGCCGGCCGTCGAGCGGCTCACCGGCTTCCTCGAGCAGTACTGGGGCGGCCCGACGACGTACAGCGAGCAGCGCGGGCACCCGCGGCTGCGGATGCGCCACGCGCCGTTCAAGGTCAACCCCGACGCCCGCGACCGCTGGCTCACGCACATGCGCGACGCCGTGACGAGCCTGAACCTGCCGCCGATCCTCGAGTCCACGCTGTGGGACTACCTCGAGCGGGCGGCGTGGAGCATGGTCAACACCTACGAGGACTGAGCCCTCCCTCGCGACGGGCGCCTGACCTGCGAGGTTTGCGCTGTCGTCGGTCGATGCCAGCATGGTGCCGGTGACAGCGTTTGCAGAAGCGATCCCGCAGCACGCCGACGGCACCGTGGAGCCGTGGTGGCGCAGCGCCGTGATCTACCAGGTGTACCCCCGCTCCTTCGCCGACTCCGACGGTGACGGCATGGGCGACCTCGGCGGCGTCGTCGAGCGCCTGCCGCACCTGGCGGCCCTCGGCGTCGACGCCGTCTGGCTGAGCCCCTTCTACACGTCGCCGCAGTGCGACGCCGGGTACGACGTCGCCGACTACCGCGACGTCGACCCGCTGTTCGGCACCCTCGCCGACGCCGACCGGCTCGTCGAGACCGCGCACGCCCTCGGCATCCGCGTCGTCGTCGACCTCGTCCCCAACCACACGAGCTCGGAGCACGTCTGGTTCCGCGCGGCCCTCGCCGCGGCCCCCGGCTCCCCCGAGCGCGCCCGTTACCTCTTCCGCGACGGCCGGGGCGAGGACGGCGCGCAGCCGCCGAACGACTGGCGCTCGGTCTTCGGCGGCCGCGCCTGGACCCGCGTCACCGAGCCCGACGGCACGCCCGGCCAGTGGTACCTCCACCTGTTCGACTCCGGCCAGCCCGACCTCGACTGGACCAACCCCGAGGTCCGCGCCGAGTTCGAGGACGTCCTGCGCTTCTGGCTCGACCGCGGGGTCGACGGCTTCCGCGTCGACGTGGCGAGCGGCCTCGTCAAGGAGGAGGGCCTGCCGGACTGGGACCACGAGCAGCACCTGCTCGACGACGGCTCCTCGTCCGACGGCCGCCGCCCCCCGATGTGGGACCAGGACGGCGTCCACGACGTCTACCGCGCCTGGCGCCGGGTCCTGGACTCCTACGACGGCGACCGCATGATGGTCGCCGAGGCGTGGGTCCACCCGCCGGAGCGGCTGGCCCGCTACGTCCGCGCCGACGAGATGCACCAGGCGTTCAACTTCGACTTCCTCCAGTCCTCGTGGGACGCCGAGCAGCTGCGCGGCGTCGTCGAGCGGGTCCTCGCCGAGAACGAGCGCGTCGGCGCGCCGGCGACGTGGGTGCTGAGCAACCACGACGTCGTCCGCCACACGACGCGGCTCGCCCTGCCCAAGGGCACGCCGCGGCCGAACGGGATCGGGGCGGACGACCCGCAGCCGGACGAGGAGCTCGGGCTGCGCCGCGGGCGCGCCGCGACGCTCGTCATGCTCGCCCTGCCCGGGTCGGCCTACCTGTACCAGGGCGAGGAGCTCGGGCTGCCCGAGCACACGACCCTGCCGGACGACGCCCGCCAGGACCCCGCGTGGTTCCGGACCAAGGGCGCCGAGCGCGGCCGCGACGGCTGCCGGGTGCCGATCCCGTGGAGCGCGGACGCGCCGTCCCTCGGCTTCGGCCCGTCGGGGCGCACGTGGCTCCCGCAGCCGGCGGCGTGGGCCCGCTCCGCCGCCGACGTCCAGGACGGCGTCGAGGGCTCGACCCTCGAGCTGTACCGGGCCGCCCTGCGGCTGCGCCGCGCGCACGACCTCGGCCACGGCACCCTGGAGTGGCTCGACGGCCTCGACGGCGGCCCGGAGCACGGCGTCCTCGCGTTCGCGACGAACGGCGTCACCGTCGTCGCGAACACCGGCGCCCTCCCGGTCGACCTGCCCCCGGGCGAGGTGCTCCTGGCCAGCGGCGACCTCGCCGCCGACGGCGCCCTGCCCCCGGACACCACCGTCTGGCTCGCCTGACCCCCGTCACCCACCGTCACCCCACCCCGGCCCGCTCGGTCGGGTGCGGGCTCACCCCGACCCCGTGGGACGGGGACGGGGTGACGCCGGACCCGATCAGCGGGGTGGGGCGGAGCGGGCGAACGGGAGGTCGGGGAGGGTTCGCCGCGGTCAGAGCAGCGGCCGGCGGGCGAGCACGTGCCCGGCCGACGTCGTGAGCCGCACCCACGGCCCGGACCGGTAGAGCGCGGCCGGCTCCCCGTCCCGGAGGAACCCCAGGGCGTCGGCGGCGAAGGCGATGCCCGCGGGGGCGTCGGGCGTGCCCTCGGCGAGCGGCCGGCCCCAGACACGGGCGCGCAGCGTCGCGACGGCGGCGGACCCCGCCCCGGGCGGCGTGCCGTCGGCGACGTCACGGACCCCGGCGCGGGCCGCCGCGTCGAGCACCTCGCGGGGGACGAGCCCGACCGGCTCCCAGCCGCGCCGCGGCGGGGCGACCCCGGCCCACGCGGCGGCCACCAGCGTCGGCGGGACGGCGAGCGTCGTCGCGCCGGCGTCCCGGGCGAACCGGTCGGTGAGCGCGGCGAGCGCGACGGTGACGTCGACGTCGCTCGCGACGGCGAGCGCGACGGTGCGCAGCCCGAGCACCGTCGGGCCGCCCGCCCCGGACAGCGGGCCGACGGTGACGGCGAGGACGTCCCCGTGCCCGGCGAGCCGGGCGGCGCCGTCCGGGTCGACCCGCTTGGCCCGGCCGACGAACGTCTCGAGGTCGGCGACGGCCGCGGCGTCGGGGAAGGTGAGCACCCGGTCCGGCCCGGAGGCGG
>JBQGCR010000826.1:0-1801 GCA_052038585.1 Kineosporiaceae bacterium | reverse complement strand
CGGTTCAGCTCAGCGAGAGGAACCCGTCGAAGCCGCCGACCCGGTCCTCGGCGGGGTCGACGAGGATCGTCCAGGTGCCCGTCGCGTCCAGCGTCGCCGCCCCGGCGCCCCCGCTGGCGAAACGCCAGAAGAGCAGCTGCTGCGTCCTGCCGTCCGGCGCCCGGAGGGTCAGCGTCCCGGCCCCCGGGTTGAGCGTGCCGCCCGGCAGCCGGAAGGCCGGGTTCGACACCTGGTAGAGCAGGTCCTGGCCGGCCGTGCCCTGGAAGGTCAGCCTCTTGACCTGGCCGGGCGCGCGCACGAAGACCCGGGACGCGCCGACGACGGCCGGCTCGGTGACGTCGGAGGCCAGGCCGAGCGTCGCATCCGCCGTGATCGACAGGTCGGACCCGAGGTCGACGACGAGCGTCCACTCCCCGGTCTCGCGGACGACGCCCTCGTAGAAGTCGCGCATCTCTGCGCTGACGAAGAAGCGGCCGATCTCGACAACCCGCCCGGACGGCGCGACGAGCGTCACGAGCGCCGTGTCCGGCCGGAACCCGTTGCGCCGCACGAGGTCGGCCAGCCGGAGGTAGACGCGCTGGCCGGAGACGGCGTGGAACGTGCGGCGCAGGACCTCTCCTGGCTGGAGCTCGACGGGCGTCGGCGTCCCCGGGGTGATCGCCCCGGCGTCGTCCGTCGGGAGCCAGGCCGTGACGAAGGCCTGCCACGTGCGCTGCGTCTCCGCGTCGCGGACGACGGACAGCGTCCACCGCCCGGCGGTCGGGGACGCCGGCACGTCGACGTACTCGGTGAGGCGGCTGCTGTGCACGACGCCGCGGACCGCGCCGGAGGGGTCCCGGATCGTCCAGCGGCCGATCCAGCCGCCACCGAGCCCGAGGTAGAGCCGCTGCCCGGCCGGGACGTCGAGGCCGAAGTCGACCGCCTGACCGAGCACGATGACGATCCGGCTCGCCTGGACGCCGGGCGTGAGGGTGGCCTGCTGGTCGGTGAAGAGGCCCACCTCGAGGCCGACGTTCGCCGTGACGGGCAGCGTGTTGGTCGCCCGGAGGTGGTGCAGACCGTCCTTGCGCGCGATGATCCGCGTGTTGCAGGCGTCGCCCAGCGACTCGTCGCCGGGGCCGACGACCGTCCACTCCTGGCAGGGCAGGTCCGGTCCGACGCGCACGGCGATCCGCCGGCCGACCCCGGCGACGAGCCGTAGTCGGCGCGCGCACCGGACGCGATCGTCTACGGCAGCGGCGCCGCGCCCGGGGTGAGCGACCGGGGGCCGCGCGCGGTGACGCCGACCTGTCGGGCGGCGGGGGCGGGGGGGCCGGGGACGACGTCGACGACGTAGGTCGTCGAGGCCGTGAGCGCGACCGGCCCGAGACGGCCGGCCGTGCCACCGCACACGGGTCCGGCGACCCGGGTGCCCGCCTGCGTCCGGAGGGAGATCTGGACGGCGCAGTTGCCGGGGAACGTGCCGGCTCCGGTGTCGACGGTGACCGTCTGGCCGGAGAGCCCGGTGAACAGGACGGAGCCGTCGTCCTCGCCGCGGGCGAAGTCGAGCGGGACGGCGTCCGCGCCGACGCGCACACGCTTGACGGTCGGGCACGCCGGCACGGCGCCGGACGCCGGTGGCGCGGCCGGGACGAGCGCGGCGAGCAGGAGCGCGGCGAGCGCCGCGGTGGAGCGCCTTCTCATGTGTCCCGGTGGCAGACCCTAGCGATCTTGCTCGGTCCACGGGGGCGATGTCCGATAACCGTGCATGATCACCACTGCGAGGTGCAAGATCCTTGCCGTTGAAGGTCCATTCGGCAAT
>JBQGCR010000825.1:0-2431 GCA_052038585.1 Kineosporiaceae bacterium | reverse complement strand
CGCACGTCCGTCGGGTCCTTCTGCGACTACTTCGACGCCCTCCTCGGCTGGGAGCCGTTCCGCGCCGAGCAGTTCGGCATCACCCACCACGCGACGATCGGGCTCAACCCCAAGGAGGCCAACGACGAGCGCTGCCGCGAGGTGCTCGCGGTCCTGCCGCGCTACCTCGCCAAGGACCGCGTCGTCGCCGTCGGCGAGCTCGGGTACGACTCCATGACCGCCGAGGAGGACGAGGTCTTCGCCCACCAGCTCGGCCTCGCCGTCGAGCACGGGCTGCCCGCCCTCGTCCACACCCCGCACCGGGACAAGCTCGCCGGCACCCGGCGCACCCTCGACGTCGTCCGCGAGTCCGGGCTCGCCCCGGGTCGCGTCCTCGTCGACCACCTCAACGAGACGACCGTCGGCGCCGTCGCGGACTCGGGGTGCTGGATGGGCTTCTCGATCTACCCGGACACGAAGATGGACCCGCACCGCATGGTGGCGATCCTGCGCGAGCACGGCACCGAGCGGATGATCGTCAACTCCGCCGCCGACTGGGGGCGCAGCGACCCGCTGCTCACCCGCCGCACGGGCGAGGCGATGCTCGGGGCCGGGTTCACCGAGGACGACGTCGACCGCGTCCTGTGGCGCAACCCCGTCGAGTTCTACGCCCAGAGCGGGCGCCTCGAGCTGCCCGGGGACGTCGAGGTGGACCTCACGCGGACCTTCGAGGGCAACTCGGTGCTGCGCGGCGCCCGCGAGGTGAGCCGGTGAGGCTGCGGCACGAGGACGGGACCGTCGTCCACTCGGCGTACTGCACGAACGTGCACGCCGGGGACGGCCTCGACGACGTCCTGGCCCACCTCGACCGGTACGCCCTGCCCGTGCGCCGCCACCTCGGCGGCGACGTCCTGGGGCTCGGGCTGTGGCTCGCGGCGCCGGCGGCCCGGGCGCTCGCCCGGGACGGCGCCGCGCTCGCCCGGCTGCGCGCCGCGCTCGACGTCCGCGGGCTCGAGGTCGTCACGCTGAACGGCTTCCCGTACAAGGGCTTCCAGGACCCGGTGGTCAAGCACAAGGTCTACCAGCCGGACTGGACGACGCGGGCCCGCCTCGACTACACCGTCGACCTCGCGCACGTGCTCGCCGCGCTGCTGCCCGACGACGCCGCCCGCGGGAGCATCTCGACGCTGCCCCTCGGCTGGCGCAAGCCCTGGTACGGCGACCGGCAGGCCGTCGCCGTCGAGCACCTCGCCCGCCTCGCCGAGGCCCTCGACCGGCTCGAGGACACCTCGGGCCGCGAGATCCGGGTCGCGCTCGAGCCCGAGCCGGGCTGCGTCGTCGAGTGCACGCAGGACGCCGTCGACCGGCTCGCCGACGTCGACCGGCGTCGGGTCGGGGTGTGCCTGGACCTCTGCCACCTCGCGGTCCGCTTCGAGGAGCCGGACGACGCCCTGGCCCGGCTCGCCGGGGCCGGGCTGCCCGTCGTCAAGGCCCAGGTCTCCGCGGCCCTGCACGCCGACGCCCCGCACGACCCGGCGACCCGGGCGGCGCTGGCGTCCTTCGACGAGCCGCGCTTCCTGCACCAGGTGAGCGAGTGCTGCGACGAGCAGGGGGGGCTCGCCACCCGGGACGACCTGCCCGACGCGCTCGGCGGTCCGCGGCCGCTCGGCCCGGGGGCGTGGCGGGTGCACTTCCACGTGCCGCTCGTCATGGACCCGCAGCCGCCGCTGCGGGCCACCCGGGACCGCACCGTCGCGGCGCTCGCCGCCCTCGTCGGCGGCGACCGCGCCCGGACCGACCACCTCGAGGTGGAGACCTACACGTGGGGCGTGCTGCCCGAGCACGCCCGCCCGCGCACCGCCGACGACCGCGCCCGGCGGATCGCCGGCGTGGTCGGCTGGCTGCGCGAGACCCTCGTCGACCTCGGGCTCAAGGAGATGTCGTGAGAAAGGTCCTGCTGCTCGACGTCGTCGGGCTCACCCCGACGGCGCTGGCGGACATGCCGCGGCTGCGTGCGCTCGCCGAGCGCGGCAGCCGCGCCACGCTGGGGACCGTGCTGCCCGCCGTGACGTGCTCGGTCCAGTCGACGTTCCTCACCGGCACGCTGCCCGCGGAGCACGGCGCCGTCGGCAACGGCTGGTACTTCCGCGACCTCGGCGAGGTCTTCCTCTGGCGCCAGCACAACGGGCTCGTCAAGGGGGAGAAGGTCTGGGACGCGCTGCGTCGCGAGCACCCCGGCGCGAGGGTCGCGAACATCTGCTGGTGGTACGCCATGGGCATGGACGTCGACACCCTCGTCACACCGCGGCCGGTCTACCACGCCGACGGCCGCAAGTCCCCGGACTGCTACGCGCGCCCGGTCGGCCTGCGGGACAGGCTGACCGCCGAGCTCGGGCCGTTCCCGCTGTTCCAGTACTGGGGCCCGACGGCGACGATCGCGTCGTCCCGCTGG
>JBQGCR010000824.1:0-7114 GCA_052038585.1 Kineosporiaceae bacterium | reverse complement strand
AGGGCCTCCAGCGCCGCGAAGTACTCCTCGCGCGGCGCGGCGGGGGCGAAGATGATGAGCATGTCGGCGGGCTCGCCGGACTCGTTGCGGAACGCGTGCACCCCGCCGGGCGGGACGTAGAGGTAGTCCCCGGCCGTCGCGTCGAGCCAGTCCCGGCCGTCGAAAAGGCGCACCGACCCCGACAGCACGTAGAAGCTCTCCGAGATCGTCCGGTGGAAGTGCGGCGCGGGCCCACTGGGCACCGCCGTCATCGTCCAGCGGAAGACGCCGAGGTCGGCCCCGCGCGCCTGCGTCGCCAGGGCGCTCGCGGCGACGGTCGGCGTCACGAGGTCCGGGCCCTGCGCCGCCGGGCGCAGCCACGCCGAGGCGACACCGGACGGCTCGGTCCAGCGCTGCGGCGGGTAGCTCACCCGGGCAGTCAACCGCAGGGCGGGGCGTGGGCCAAGGGCCCGCGGACGGCAGGAGGCCCGGGCGCGCGGGGGCCCGGCCCCCCCGTGCCGTCGATCCGGGGATCAGATGTCGTAGTACAGCTCGAACTCGTGCGGGTGCGGGCGCAGGCGGATCGGGTCGACCTCGAGGGTGCGCTTGATGTCGATCCACGTCTCGATGAGGTCGGGCGTGAAGACGTTGCCCTCGGTCAGGTAGTCGTGGTCGGCCTCGAGCGCGTCGAGGACGGCCGGCAGCGAGCCCGGCACCTGCGGGATCTGCGCGTGCTCCTCCGGCGGGAGCTCGTAGAGGTCCTTGTCGACCGGGGCGAGCGGCTCGATGCGGTTCTTGATGCCGTCGAGGCCGGCCATCATCATCGCGGCGAACGCCAGGTACGGGTTGCTCGACGGGTCCGGCACGCGGAACTCGATGCGCTTGGCCTTGGGGTTGGTGCCCGTGACCGGGATGCGGACGCAGGCCGAGCGGTTGCGCGCCGAGTACACGAGGTTGACCGGCGCCTCGTAGCCGGGGACCAGGCGGTGGTAGGAGTTCACCGTCGGGTTCGTGAAGGCGAGCAGCGACGGCGCGTGGTGGAGCAGGCCGCCGATGTACCAGCGGGCGAGGTCGGACAGGCCGCCGTAGCCGCGCTCGTCGTAGAACAGCGGGTCCCCGCCCTTCCACAGCGACTGGTGGCAGTGCATGCCCGAGCCGTTGTCGCCGAAGAGGGGCTTCGGCATGAACGTCACCGTCTTGCCGGCGTTCCACGCGACGTTCTTGATGACGTACTTGAAGAGCATGACCTTGTCGGCCGAGCGCAGCAGCGTGTCGAAGCGGTAGTTGATCTCCTGCTGACCGCCGGTGCCGACCTCGTGGTGCGCGCGCTCGACCTGCAGGCCGAGGGCGTCGAGGGCCGCGCTCATGTCGTCGCGCAGGTCGGCGTAGTGGTCGACCGGCGGGACGGGGAAGTAGCCGCCCTTGTACCGGGTCTTGTACCCGCGGTTGCCACCCTCCTCGACGCGGCCGGTGTTCCAGGCGCCCTCGATCGAGTCGATGTGGTAGTAGCCCTCGTTCGCCGCCGTCTTGAAGCGGACGTCGTCGAAGATGTAGAACTCCGCCTCCGGCGCGAAGAACGCCGTGTCGGCGATGCCGGTGGAGGCCAGGTACGCCTCGGCCTTGCGGGCGACCTGCCGCGGGTCGCGGCTGTAGGGCTCGTCGGTGTACGGGTCGACGATGCTCATGTTGACGTTCAGCGTCTTCTGCGCGCGGAACGGGTCGACGTAGGCCGTCTCGATGTCCGGGACGAGCTTCATGTCGGACTCGTTGATCGCCTGGAAGCCGCGGATCGACGACCCGTCGAACATCTGGCCCACGGTGAAGAAGTCCGCGTCGACCGTGCTGGCGGGCACGTTGAAGTGCTGCATGACGCCGGGGAGGTCGCAGAACCTCACATCGACGAACTTGACGTCCTGGTCCTTGATGAACTTCAGGACCTCGTCAACGTTGCTGAACATCCAACCTCCACGGTCAGCGGTACGGACTCGCCTGGGGTGCCGCGCCGTCGCAGCGCACCGGATTCGCCGAGGACGCTATTGAGCGGGGGTTTCCCGTCGGTGTCCCGTCCGTTTCCGGTGTGTTACGCGGGCCGCGGTGAGGTGACGAGCAGATGACAGATGTTTCCGGAGTCGCGCAGTCTACGAGCCCACCGGGCGCAACGGGGCAAATGGTCGGTCCTGCGGCGTGGGACGGCCGCGGTTAGGCTGACGACGTGATCGACCGTCGCGACGTGGGCTCCTGGTTGGACGGTCCCCGGACCCCGGGTCCGGAGCAGCGCTGGCCGGGGGAGCGCCTGGGTCTGCCGCAGTCCGGTCCCGGCTCGGTCGCCCGTCCCGGCCGTCGCGTCGCCGCCCTGGCGATCGACTGGCTGCTCTGCCTGCTCATCGCGCAGAACCTGCTCGGCGGCGACCCGCTCACCCCGCTGCTCGTGCTCCTCGCCGAGAACGTGCTCCTCGTGGGCACGGCCGGCAGCACGGTCGGCCACGCGGCGCTCGGCCTGCGCGTCGTCCGGCGCGGCGGCGGGTCGCCCGGGCCGGTCAAGGCCCTCGTGCGGTCCCTGCTGCTCGTGCTCGTCGTCCCGGCCGTCGTCTGGGACCGCGACCAGCGCGGGCTGCACGACAAGGCCGCCGACACCCTCGTCGTCCGCCGCTGAGGCCCGGGTCCGCCGGCGTCAGGTGCCGGACGGCAGGAGGCGCGCCCGGCGCGCGGCCTCGTGGACGGCCAGGTCGCGCAGCGCCCGGGCCTCCTCGAGCTCGCGGCGCCGGCCCTCGACCATGGACCCGGCGGCGTTGCGGGCGGCGGCCCGGACGAGCGTCGAGTCCACCTCACGGGCGAGGCGCCCGACGGCGGAGCGGGCCAGACGGGGGACGGGCACGATGACCACGACGACCTCCGAGCGGGCGAGGGGACCGGCGGGACCACTCTGTCGCCCCTCGGTTACGCCCGGGTGACGCGACGGTTGTCTTTCGTCGACGCCGCCGCCGGCGGCGGCCCGCCGACCACCCGGTCGCCCACCGATCCCGCCGGGGCGGTTCGGGTGGGGTCGGGTGGTTCAGCGGCCGCGGGTGGCGCGGCGGTCGGGGCGGGCCCGGGTGGGGTCGACGCCCTTGGGGATCGGGAGGCGGACGCCGCCGAGGGCGCGCAGGCGCTTGGCGACCTCGCTCACCTCGCCCTTGCTCAGCGCCGGCTTCATCCGGGTCATCGTCGGGGCGACCTTGCGCAGCGGCACCTGGCCCTCGCCGTCGCCGACGTGGACGATCCGGACCGGCACCGTCGGCAGGACACGGGTGACGCGCTTGCGCTCCTGCTCGGCGAGCCGGGCGGCGCGCGGCAGCGGGCCCTCGACGACGAGGACGACGCCGGGCCGGCCGACCGCGCGGAAGACGAGGTCCTGCGTGCGCGGGTCGACCGCGACGGGCTCCTCGGGGACGTTCCAGCCGCGCCGCAGGTTGCGCAGCGCCGCGCCCGCGGCGCCGGGCTGGCCGGCGATCTGGGCGAAGGCGGCGCGCTCGGCGCGACGGGCCATGACGATGAGGGCGACGAGGAACGCCAGGGGCACGCCGAGGATGACGAACAGCCACCAGGCGCCGCCGCCGACGAGCAGGCCGAGGCCGACGACGACGGCGAGGGTGAGCGCGAACGCCCCGAGCATCCACCAGACGACGGCCGGGTCGGCCCGTCGCGTCATCGTGAAGACGGCGCGCAGCTGGGCGATGCGGCCCTGCTTCTTGGGCGTGGCGGCGGCGTCGTCGCCGGTGGAGCGTCGTCCGAATCGGGCCATGGGAGCCAGGATACGCGGGCCGGGGACCCGACCCGCCGCCCGATCAGCCGACGAGGCTGGCGGCCTCCTGCCGGGCCGGGCCCTCGCCCGCGAGGTGCGCCAGCTCGGCCGGGATCGCCTCGCCGCGGCGGGTCATCGCCTGCGCCCAGAGCCGCCCGGCGCGGTAGGAGGAGCGCACGAGCGGGCCCGACATGACGCCGAGGAACCCGATCTCCTCGGCCTCCTCGCGCAGCTCGACGAACTCCTCGGGACGGACCCAGCGCTCGACCGGGTGGTGCCGCGGCGACGGGCGCAGGTACTGCGTGATCGTCACGAGGTCGCAGCCGGCGCCGTGCAGGTCGCGCAGCGCCTCGGAGACCTCCTCGCGGGTCTCGCCCATGCCGAGGATGAGGTTCGACTTCGTCACGAGGCCGGCGGCGCGGCCCTGGGTGAGGACGTCGAGGCTGCGCTCGTACCGGAACGCCGGACGGATCCGCTTGAAGATCCGCGGGACCGTCTCGAGGTTGTGCGCGAAGACCTGCGGGGCGGCGTCGAAGACCTGGCCGAGCAGCTCGGGGCGGGCGGAGAAGTCCGGGACGAGGATCTCGACGCCGGTGCCGGGGTTGAGGGCGTGGATCGCGCGGATCGTCTCGGCGTAGAGCCAGGCGCCCTCGTCCTCGAGGTCGTCGCGGGCGACGCCGGTGACGGTCGCGTAGCGCAGGCCCATCGCGGCGACGCTCTCGGCGACGCGGCGCGGCTCGTCCCGGTCGAGCGGCTCGGGGCGGCCGGAGTCGATCTGGCAGAAGTCGCACCGCCGCGAGCACTGGGAGCCGCCGATGAGGAACGTCGCCTCGCGGTCCTCCCAGCACTCGAAGATGTTGGGGCAGCCCGCCTCCTGGCAGACCGTGTGCAGGCCCTCGCGCTTCACCAGGCCCTGCAGCTCGGTGTACTGGGGACCCATCGTCGCGCGGGTGCGGATCCACTCGGGCTTGCGCTCGATCGGCGTCTGCGCGTTGCGCGCCTCGACCCGCAGCATGCGACGGCCGTCCGGTGCCACGCTCACGCCGTCGTCCTCCTCGTCGTCCAGCCCGTGCTCACCCGTTCACTGTACGTCCGCGCCCCGACGCCGGTCGTGCCGGAACGGGCCCGGGTGGGGTGGGGACGGGGGTGACTGCGCGCACACCGCGACCGTGCGGCAGGCTCAGCCCGTGGACCTGCGCATCTTCACCGAGCCCCAGCAGGGTGCGTCCTACGACACCCTCCTCGCCGTCGCCCGCACCGCGGAGGACGCCGGCTACGACGCCTTCTTCCGCTCCGACCACTACCTCGCCATGGGCGACGGCGACGGCCTGCCCGGGCCGACCGACGCGTGGCTGACGATCGCCGGCCTGGCGCGCGAGACCTCGCGCATCCGGCTCGGGACGCTCGTCTCCCCGGCGACCTTCCGGCTGCCCGGCGTCCTGGCGATCCAGGTGGCCCAGGCCGACCAGATGTCCGGCGGCCGGGTCGAGCTCGGCCTCGGCGCCGGCTGGTTCGAGGCCGAGCACGCCGCGTACGGCATCGACTTCCCGGACGTGCGGGGCCGCTTCGACCGGTTCGAGGAGCAGCTCGCGGTGATCACCGGGCTGTGGTCGACCCCGGAGGGCGAGCGGTTCTCCTTCGCCGGCGAGCACTACACGCTGACCGACAGCCCGGCGCTGCCCAAGCCGGTCCAGAGCCCGGTCCCGCTCGTCGTCGGCGGCGGCGGCAAGCGCCGGACCCCGGCCCTCGCCGCGCGCTACGCCACCGAGTTCAACGTCGGCTTCGTGCCCGCCGCGGCCCAGGCCGAGCAGTTCGCCCGCGTCCGCGCCGCGTGCGCCGAGACCGGTCGCGATCCGGCGACGCTCACCTTCTCCACCGCGCTCGTCGTCTGCTGCGGCCGGGACGACGCCGAGGTCGCCCGCCGGGCCGCCGCGATCGGCCGGGACGTGGCCGAGCTCGAGGAGAACGGGCTGTGCGGCACCCCGGGCGAGGTCGTCGAGAGGATCGGCACGTACGTCGAGGCGGGGACCCAGCGGCTCTACCTCCAGGTGCTCGACCTCGACGACCTCGACCACGTCGAGCTCGTCGCCGCGCAGGTCGCCCCGCAGCTCGGCTGAGCCGCTGCGCGGCGCGTTGACGCGCGGTTGACGCGCCCGTCACCGCGGCGTGGCCGTCCGGCGCGACGGGTGGGGCAGGATGGGCCCGCCGGGCAGGGGGACGCCCGGCGGGCGCCGGGTCCACCCCGGGCGCCGACCGGCCTCCACGGGGGAAGGACCTCATGACCCGACTGCCGCTCCACCGTCCCGGCGCGCCCGCACGCGCCCGCCTGACCGTCGTCGTCGCCGCGCTCGCGGCCACCGCCGTCGTCCTGACGAGCCAGCCCGCTGCCGGCGGCCCGGCCGGGGGCGCGGCGGGCACGACGCCGCCGCCGACGACGACCTCCGTGACGACGGGGACGACGGCCGCCGCCCCCGTCGTCGCCCGCGCCGCCACGCGCCCCAACGTGCTCCTCGTCAAGACCGACGACCAGGTGCTCGACTCGATGGCGCGCCTCGCGCAGTACATGCCGTGGACCGCCCGGTTCTTCGCGCAGGGCCGCGTCTTCAGCCAGGCGGTCGTCGCGAACCCCTCGTGCTGCCAGTCGCGGGCGACGACCTTCGTCGGTCGCTACCCGCACAACAACCGCGTGTGGAGCCAGGGCGGCGCCTCGCTGCTCGACACCCGCGGCGGCCTCGCGCCGTACCTCAGCCGCGCCGGGTACCGCACCGGCATCGTCGGCAAGTACCTCAACCTCGTCTGGACGGACCCGCCGGGCTACCGGGACTGGACGACGACGCACGGCGAGGGCGCGGGCGAGCCGGACCTGACGACGGCCCCGCCGTCCTGGTACGCCAACTTCCACGCCACCGACGCCTCCGGGGACCGGGTCGTCCCGGACTACGCGACGACGTGGACGGCCGGGCGCGTGCGCGAGTACCTGCGCAGCTACCTCGCGACGCCCGCCTCGCCGTGGTTCCTCGAGTGGGACCCCGTCGCCCCGCACCTCCACGACACGCTCGAGCAGATGGTCGAGCCGGTCTTCGCGACGACGCCGGTCGGCTCCTGCGCCGTCCCGGCCGAGCCGGACGTCAGCGACAAGCCGCCGTACGTCCGGGCGTTCTCCGTGCCGGACACCCGCAGCCGGCAGGTCTGCACGGCCGCGCGCCGCACCCTGCTCTCGGTGGACCGCGAGCTGCGCTCGATCGTCCAGATGGTCGCCGACGCCGGCCAGCTGCCCAACACGCTCGTCGTCTTCACGAGCGACAACGGGCTGATGAACGGCGAGCACGACGGGATGAGCCGCAAGTACGTGCC